>JAFGSQ010000067.1 GCA_016934535.1 candidate division WOR-3 bacterium | reverse complement strand
TTAATTGTCAATGGGCCCGGTAGGACTCGAACCTACGACCACCTGATTATGAGTCAGATGCTCTAACCGACTGAGCTACGGACCCAATTCCGTCTAATTCTACAGGAATGAACAGCCGTGTCAAGAAAAAAACATCCCTGATGAATTCGCAAACTCCTTGTATAAAAGCGAATGATTTGATAAATTACTTTTTTAATAATCATACGGAGGTTTAAATGGATAAAAACTACACCCTCAGAGAATGCACTATAGATGATTTACCCTTCATAACAGACATATCAAAAAACACGTGGGACGGTCACGATTTTCTTGAAGACGTCTTCTCGGACTGGATCGAGGATGGGAATTTTTGGGCGCTGGAAAGCGAAAGGCGAGTCATCGGAACCGTAAAAATTTCAGTTTATCCCTGTAAAACAGCTTGGCTGGAAGGTTTACGTGTTCACAAGGATTATCAGAGTAAAGGTTGGGGAAGGATTCTCTACGATTTCACCGCTAAAAAAGCGGCTGAACTTCAATCGAACGGAACAGTGACTACTGCCGAATTCGCCACATACTATCTCAATGAAGAGTCGCTGTCTCTTTCTACAAGGGACGGTTTTCGTCTTGAAGAATCATTCACTTCTTTTTCTGCCGAAACTGATAAATTCGAACCTTGCGCAGAAGAGGAAATCAAGCAAGTTAATGATTTCAAACTCTTTGTCGAAAAATGCGGCTACCAAAAACACATACCTTTGGGCTGGGAATTTGTAAAAAAGTGTTCGGACACGCATATCTGGCTCGAAAGAAAAAGCTTAATGTTCAGTTACAAGGGAATGCTGTTTCTTCAGCCCAAGCACGCATTCAGGGACATCATGACTCCGCTCGTACCTGCAAGCGATTACACGCTCACTTTAATGCCCGCTTTCTCGAAAACAGCAAGAGGTTCAAACGAGGAATATCTGACCGTAATGATCCCCGGGTATTCAAAAGAAATGCTGAAAGAACTTAAAAAAATCGGTTTCAACACATGGCACGAGGGTAAGGAAGACGACGTTCTCGTAATGAAAAAATTCTGAGTTCACCACGCCGTCTCGTCAACTGAAGATTTTTTTATCAAATTCTTCCACCACTTTTCGTTTTCTCTGAACCATTCGACTGTGCGAGAAATTCCATCGTCGAAATCTATTTCAGGTTTCCATCCGAGCTCATTTCTGATTTTGGAGCTGTTTAAAAGATATCTTCTGTCGTGCCCCGGTCTGTCTTCGACGTAAGTTTTTGTTCCTTCAGGAGCGGATGTAAGTTTCATGAGAGTTTCAGCAATTTCTTCAACGCTCTTTTCAACCGAACTCCCTATGTTGTATGTCTCGCCAATTTTTCCTCTTTGGAGAACAGCATCTATTGCCGAGCAGTGATCCAGGACGTGAAGCCATTCTCTTTTGTTCGCACTGCTTCTGTAAACAGGGATTTTTCCCCCTTCGAATATTCTGGTTAAAAAAAGCGGTATTAGTTTTTCAGGATACTGATAGGGACCGTAATTGTTGCAGCAAACGGAAATTGTCGTTTTCAAACCGAAGACATTTTGATACGCCCGGACAGCATGATCCGCGGCGGCTTTTGAAGCGTTATATACTGTCTTTGGTCTGTATGGAGAACTCTCGGTGAACGAGCCGTTGTCATTTAAATCCATGTCTCCGTAAACTTCACAGGTGGAAATGTGATGGAACCTCTCCACGTACTCGAGCCTTGCGCATTCGAGCAAGTTTTGGGTTCCCATTGCGTTTGTTCTGAAAAAAACACCGGGGTCAAGAACGGAATAACTGTTGTGACTTTCCGCGGCGAAATTTATTACAGCCTCGGGTTTAAAGTTCTTCAAAACGCTTCTTACTCTTTCAGAATCGCATATGTCACCTTTTTCGAATACATAGGAGTATGAGCTTTTTTCCATGTCGCGCAGGTTTTCAGGATTTCCTGCGTAAGTCAGAAGGTCGTAATTCAATATTTCATCGGACGGATTCCTGATGAACCTTTGTCTTATATAGTTAGACCCGATAAAACCGGCTCCTCCCGTAACCATAAGTCTCATCTGTTTTCCTCCCTGAGAGTTTTTATCCATTCGCGAAGTTTTTCACCGATACCGAGATTGAATCCTGTCCTGACAAAGCATTTTTCAGGATCAGATGATAAACCGACGATCAAAGGGGTTTCAATATCTGTTCCGATTAGAAGTTCGTATTCCTCCTGTTCCAGAGAATGAAATAAAACCGGATCGGGAAGGTATATCCTGACGTTTTCAGCTTCCAGAGTTATTATTTCAAGCATCCTCTCAAACGGCTCGGATTCCACATCTCCGCAAATTATTACACAGGGCGTCTCCAAAGAAAGAGCGGAAAGGCGCTCGAATATTTGCGGGGGCAATTCATCGGTTTCACGGATCACGGGAAATTCAGGCTGTTCCAAGGCCATCTTCACGGTTTCTCCGGGCTCAACGTCAAACGTGAACATATTTACTGCCGCGGAACCGCTCTCGTCTCTCAACCCGGTTACAAACAAATACTCCCCTCTTCCGAGGCGAGCTGAAAATAATTCATCGGCTTCATCCGGAAAATCGAAATAATCAAAAACCTTTATGGCTCCTCCGCATACAATGCCGATCGAATAATCGCAGACGTCCGTTGAAAAAGAGTCCGGTTCAACCTGAACCGTTCCAGTCAATGCATAATTTTCTGTCAGCATTTCAATTTCACCGGCACCAAAAGCATAAACGGCGCTGACTCCGTACTTTTCATCGGGGTAAGTAAAATCGCCCGAAAATGAGGCGTCGTCAGGATAAAAAGGCACCCAGGAATTTGGGACGTATATCTCTATCCATTCGTAGCTTTTTTCTATCTTTGTCCCTGCCGGAAGAAAAACGAGTCTCGATGGAAAACCGAGGGATCTCAGGGCGGCAACAATAAAAATATTTGTCTCTCTCTCGGTAGCCGATTTTTCGTAAAAAATTCGCATCACGGATCTGCCTGGACCCAGAAGGTTAAACGAATCAGTTAAAAGAGACGAACGAGTCCAGTCGTTTATAACTCGAGCTGTTGTGATCGCGTCTTCAGAGATTGCCGTTTCACTTTCAAAAAACTCCTTGAGTAATTGTTTGTATGATGACGGCGGTTCGAAAAATATTCTGTAATCGAGCAGGTATTTGACAAAGATTGAATCGGGTAAAGATTTTTTCGCGAGTAATTCCATCGAACAATCTAGATTGCCACTGAAAAGCGCCGAATCAAATTCCAGAAGATCTATGCTGCCGAGTATTTCAAGGAGATTGAGCGCGTATCCGGCTTTTGTATCGTCGCCGATTGAATTCAGAAAAGACGCGACGTTAAACGCTTTTTCACCGGCTCTTTCGAATATATCATCGTTGGAAGGGTATAAAATCTGCGTCATACACAATAAAACCGCAAATAAATAAATTTTCATTTGATCCTCAGAAAAAACGACGTGTCCGTCCAGGAATAAGTTCCCAGATCGAGAAGGCAACGCACGGTGTCGGAGTCAAGCGGAGTATAAATACCGAATGCCGTTTTTCCTTTTTTTTCAGAAAAAGCAAACACGCTCACCAAACCCAGGGTCAAGGAATATAATCCGTCTTTTCCCGTGAATCCACCGGCAATTTCCCTCAATGCGCCCCAATTATAAACGCACACAGACACTCGCGCGCTTTCAGCTGGTTCTCCGTCTTCTGTAACAATAAATAAGAGAACGCCCGAAGGAGCGTAATTTCTAGTTCTGTTTATCAGCGAAGCGTCATGGTACTCTCTGACAATATCTTCATTTTCCGGTCTTCCCGGCGAAACGGCCAGAACAAGAGCCGTTTTTTCAAGATAATCGCTGAACCAGGTTTCATCGAGAACGGCGCCTTCGTCTATGTAATGCCATTCTCCGCCGACAAAAACCTCCGTCCATGCGTGATTGTTGTCCGTGAAAGACCAATAAGGGACATAAACCTGCCGGGCCGGAATACCGAATGTCCTGCAGACTGACGCGGAAAAAATCATCAGTTCTTCGCACCTTCCGTAACCCGAATAATAAGTCTCCAAAGGCCCCTGGTCCCTCCTCGACGTCTGTTTGAATTTCAAAACAGAAGAAGACCATCTGAATATTGTCTCCGCGGCTGAAGCAGAGTTTTGACAGGTGTCAAGGCTGTCGGCGAGGATATCATAAAAAAATGGCCTGTAATCTTCAAGGGGTTCCTGAGAAAGCCTCGGATAAAGGACGTATCTTTTTCTAATGTCTTCAGGAATTTCGTCGGACCACTCATATCTTTCAGCAGACTTTAGGTAATATTCGACCGAATGAAATATGACGAGGCTCTCTTCCGAGCCTATAACTTTTTCCTGTATATTCTCCATGATCCATCCGATGTCGTCTGAGAACTGATCGGTAGAGGTGACCGGTTCACGCCCTGCATAAAAGAGAACAAAGAGTATAAGATTCAGAACGGACATGCGGATGAATCAAAAAATACTTTTCAGAACTGGTACCAAGCCGTGATCTTTGTAACAATCAAAAAAGACTTGTCTCCCGAGATCAAATATGGTTCGTCAAAAAGAATTTTGTCGTCGACAACAAAATTGATTTTAAGGTCTTCGAGAACAGTTATCTCCGCCCCGAGATCGAATGAAATTTCCCTTTCAAAACCGGTTTTCTTTTGTAGAGTTTTTCTCAGGACGTAAGATCCTCCGTCCAGCTCAGCGTATGATCTTTCTACGTCAGACGACGTGTATTTTATAGAGTAATTCACAGAAGCGTTGGCGCTCAGCCATTTCCATATAAAGAAATTAGCCGAAAAGTACATCTGGGGAAAAGTGTACTCGTCAATAGTCGCTTTTCCCGGCAGTGTTCTGAAAATAGTGTCGGCTGCCATATCCGTGAAAACCGTGTCCATTTGGAATTCGTTCACGGTTCTTGTGTAAATAAAATTTACTCCGACGCTGAACGAATTCGGGATTCCCATGTCGTCAAAAGCTAGACCCGTAGTCAATGAGTATTTGTTTCTTTCGTTTTCCGGATTTAGCGCGTGTCCCAGTTCTCGCGATGAAAAATTCTCACTGCCGTTATCATAGTTGAATGAAAGAGTCGGCAATGTTATGTATCTTGTCTGGTCTATCCATTTTTTGTACTGAAAATTTAAATTCGCGCTGGTGTAAGTGTTTTCGAAATCGACGAAATTAGTGTCGTTTAAAGTGTCGACAATCTCAAAATCGGAATTCCACGTCAGATAGTCAAAGCCTGCTGTGATGTAGTAACTTTTATTGTCTATCCCTAAAATCGCTCCGAATGAATTTGAACTCGGTTCTGCTTTTATGTGGCTCTGAGTCAGGAAATAATCGTATTCGCTTTCCTGGGATTTGGAACCGAAATGCACATTGAGCCCCGCTCCCCCGCCGAACATATTTCTGGATACGATGACGTCGACCAGATAAGTCGGCGGTTTTATCGAATCGAGCATGTAAGGGAATACATCGTTGGGCGCAGATATCCTGGGTCTGAAATACGTCGTGTCGAACGGGTAACCGCCCAAATACTGCTTTCTGTTGGCGGCGAGCCCGATGTAATTTTTACCGAGACGGTAATGCAGGAATCCCCATCTGTCGGTTCCCGGGAATCTTTCTCCGTACTCAACACCGACGGCGTTTTTTTCGATGGCTTTCTGATATGTATAGAGGTAGCCGGGATTATACCAGGGCGTAGTAATCTCACAGCCTTCAACTCCTGAAAAACAACCAACTCCCGGTATACATACTCCGGCATAAAAAGCCGCCGGCAAAAGTAACATTAAAACCGCCGCGAAAACTTTGTAAATTTCTTTCGTCATTTTAACCTCTTTTGTTCGGGCAATTGCATTTGCTTTGTACCTGATTTTGATATATAGTCATCAATCCTATAATAACAGAAGATTTTATGCAAGATTATTTCAATCGTGAAGAAAACATACAAAAAACAAGGGCTTTGACCGGCTACGTCCCTTACAAAAGCGCCGTCAATGACACTTATACGTCACTGGGTTTCAAATGCGGTCTCGAAGTCCATCAACAGCTTTTAACAGATAAAAAACTGTTCTGCCGCTGTCCGGCGGGAATTTATTTTGAACCCGGATATTTCGAAGCTGAACTGATCAGGCACATGCGGCCCACTTTGAGCGAACTGGGTGAATACGACGGTACGGCTCTGATGGAATTCAAAACGAGAAAAAAAATAATATACAGAATAAGAAAAGAAACGACTTGTACTTACGAAATTGACGACACACCCCCTTTTTCAGTCAATTTAAACGCATTGGACATAGCCGTTGAGATAGCCTGTCTTTTGAGGACAAACATTGTCGGAGAACTTCACATTACGAGAAAGCAATATCTCGACGGAAGCATACCTACGGGATTTCAAAGGACGGCAATAGTAGGCATTGAAGGCAAAATCCCTCTCAAAAACAAAGACGTGAGAATTATTCAGCTCAGCCTTGAAGAGGATTCTTGCAGGGAAGTCTCGGATTTCAGGCACGACAGGATTTACACGACAGACAGGCTCGGAATGCCTCTCATCGAAACAGTGACTTATCCGGACATGCTCGATCCCCTCGAGGTCGTCGAAGCCGGTCAATACATAAGATTCCTGACCAGAAGCACCGGAAAAGTAAGAACGGGCATCGGAGCGACGAGGCAGGACGTCAATGTCAGCGTCTCAGGCGGAACACGCGTCGAACTTAAGGGAATATCCAAAATAAGTTACTTCCCGTGGCTGGTTCACAATGAGGCATTCCGCCAGAAAGCTCTGCTCGAAATACAAAAAATCCTTATAAAACGTTTCGGAAACAAAAAAAACTGGCATATTTTTTCCGCGGCAATAGATCCGGACAGACTCGATCTTCCCCATTCACACACGAAAGCTTACGGCAGGGAAATTTTATCCGCCCGCGCGATTCGCCTGCCGGGATTCGAAGGAATTCTTTCCTTCTTCACATCACCCGGAAAGGATTTTTCTGACGAATTGAGCGGAAGGCTTAAAGTCATCGCCGGTTTGGAAAAACCCAACCTCATTCATTCCGAAGACGGTCAATTCAGTCAAAATAAAAAAATGCTCAACGAAATATCGAGAGCTTTGCACTGCGAAAGAGGAGATTCTGTTCTTGTATTCTGGGGACCAGAGGAAGACATGAAAACCGCTCTCGAGGCCGTTGAAGAAAGATGTCTTCTTCTGTTCGACGGTGTTCCCGGTGAAACGAGAAAAGGCATGCCCGACGGAACGACGATTTTCGAAAGAGTTCTTCCCGGTCCTGACAGAATGTACCCGGACACTGATTCAGCTCCCATCCCCCTTGAAAACACATATGTAGAAAATATTGAAGCCAAGCTCCCAGTGCCGGTAAAAGAAAGATTTGATCAACTCGACTCCTGGGATGCCCCCGAAGACGTTAAAAATTATATGCTCAAGAAAAATCTCATGCCTGTGCTCGAAGAAATTAATTTACTTTTCGGAATTCATCAGAAATTTCTCTCGTGCCTGTTCGGACATTTCATTAAAAATCTCGAAGGTAAAACCGGTAAAAATTTCCCTTACGTCAGATTATCCGAGATTTTCAGCCACATGCAGTCTCATTCCATAAATTTCGAAAAGATACGCGATGTTTCAAAAATACTAATCGAAAATCCTAACATGGAAATTGAATCACTTTTTGCACTTTCGGGTTTCGTCAGAACAGAAAAAAACGAAATACTCTCTCTTGTCCCGGAACTCAGGAAAAACTTTTCAAAAATAAGGAAATCAAAAGACGAAAAAGCCGAAAGCAGATGGCTCATGGGAAAATTAAAAACAGTTTCTTTGGGCAACATCCCGCTCAGAGAATTGAACGCGGAGATTTCTTAATGCTAGAGATTTACAAAGGATACAGAGGAGCCTCACTCAAAGTCCTTAAAAAATTCAACGTGCCCGTATGGACAGATGCCGTCGTCAAGACAAATAGAGGCGAATTCAGAGGTATAATACTCCCCAGATCGGTAAACGACGACGACAGGCACATTGTATTAAAAATTCCCAGCGGCTATAACATAGGTATATCAGCTGACATCATCGCGGCTATCGAGGACGTCGGGTACAAAGAGGCTCACTACAAAATTCCCGAAAAGGAATTCCCGTTCTCGCCTGATAAACCCGCCATAAAATTATTCGGAACCGGCGGCACTATCGCCTCCAGACTCGACTACAGAACAGGCGCAGTGATACCCGCTTTTTCTCCGGGAGAACTTTACGGAGCGGTTCCGGAACTGGCTGACATCTGCAACCTCACGACTGAAAAACTTTTTGCCGTATTCAGCGAGAATATGGGTCCCCAGCAGTATAAAACACTCGCCATCGCGATAGGAGAAGAAATAAAGAAAGGAACTCAGGGCATAGTCATTGGTCACGGCACGGACACGATGCACCACACGGCCGCCGCACTCTCTTTCATGGTCCAGAACTCACCTGTCCCTATAGTCATGGTCGGATCGCAGAGATCCTCCGACAGGCCGTCTTCCGACGCCGCCCTCAACCTGATTCACGCCGTAAAAACCGCCGCTGAATCAGACATTGCAGAAGTTATGGTCTGTATGTTCGGTCCGACATCAGACAAATTCGGACTGCTTCACAGCGGGACGAGAGTTAGAAAAATGCACTCCTCATACCGTTCGACTTTCAGGACCATAGGCGACATTCCGATAGCTATGGTCGACAGAGATAAAATAACGCCTATCAGAAAGACGTACAAAAAAAGAAGATCCGACAAAACGGCTAACATAATCCCTTTTTTCGAAGAAAAAGTCGCCATGATTTATTATTATCCGAACATGGCTCCCGACATGATAGATTCACTTGTCGACAACGGATACAAGGGTATTATCATCATTGGAACCGGTCTCGGTCACGTCAACAAACCTCTTTATCCTGCCATAGAGAGAGCGGCAAAAAAGAATGTCGCGATGTTCATGACCGTTCAAACGCTTTGGGGATACGTTCACATGTTCGTTTACGACACGGGCAGAGACCTAATGAGCTTGGGGGTCGTGCCTGCAGAAAACATGCTGCCGGAAGTGGCCTACATAAAATTAGGATGGGCGCTCGGTCAGACAAGCGACTTGGATGAAGTCAAAAAGATAATGCTATCACCGGTTTCTGATGAGATTACGGAAAGGGAACCTTACAACGGGTATCTCATATTTCAGGGCGGGATTCCGGAAATTGAAGATTTTTTGAGCAAAATCCACAAATAGCTGACTGTTATGCCTGATTTCACTTATTACACAGCCGTAGATCAGATTTTCCATGCTGACTGGATGGCGGAGAGATTTTACAGATTCGAAATGATGAAAGAAATTCTTGGCGAGATATGGCATGGAAAACACCCGACAAAATTCATTCAAATAGCCGGAACGAGCGGCAAAGGATCGGTTTGCCGTTTTCTGGAAGCCTCTTTCTCCGTAAATCACAAAACAGGATCGTTCACAAATCCACATCTTTTCGACTTCAGGGAAAGATTTTCCGTCCAGGGTAAAACAGTCGAGGCTCGAGAGATTACCGAAGTATGGGAAAATAAACTTCTGCCCCTTTGTTTGAAGCGTTATTCAAAAAATCCACAGACTCCCCTGTCGTTCAGCGAGATATGCGTTCTCGCAGCTCTGTTGATTTTCGAGAAGCACGGCGTAGAGTGGGCTTTTCTTGAAACCGGCTGCGGCGGAAGATACGAAAGGCTCACGGCAGTGGACGTTGAAGCCGCAGTCATTACTTCCGTAGGTTACGATCATCCTTTGAGCCTCGGAGAGCAGAAATGGCAAAGGGCGTCTGAAAAAGCCGGAATCATAAGAAAAAACAGACCTTTATTCACCGGAGAAACAGACGAAGAGACATTGGAGATATTCAGGCAATTCTGCCGTAAAAATGAAACCGAAATGTTCGTTTTGGATGAAGAAAACACAAAGATGATCCGTGATTACGCCAGCAAATCAGAAAAAGATTCAAAATTGTTTGGACAGGAGCATCAAATAGCAAACGCCTCTCTTTCGCTTAAAATTTTCCGGCATTTCTGCGGAGACAATAAAATTTCCGAAGCTCTTTATAAAATGGGCAATTTGAGTTTTGCGGGAAGATTCGAAGAGATTTCTTCAGGTGTTTTTATAGACATAGCCCACAACGAAAATAAGATCGAAGCCCTTTCCAAACA
>JAFGSQ010000066.1 GCA_016934535.1 candidate division WOR-3 bacterium | reverse complement strand
TGCCATTCATCAGGAACAGATACATTGTTCATTTACAAAACAACCGACCACGGCTATACATGGGATGTGGTTTATTCCATGAATCCAGGCTCAGGTGGACAATTACTGGATTTCGATATGAAGTTAGAACCTTTTGTTACCGATAATCCCAATATATACCTTATATGGGCTGACTCAGTCCCCGCTTCCGGATATAGGCTTTTTTTCGGAGCTATTCAACCGGGCGTAACATCAATCTGGTATGAGTTCACTGATTCTGATTACGACAGCACCTTTCAAGTGGCGATGGACGTAGAACCTGATTCGAATCCCTTCATTGTTATTTCCTGTATAAGCCTTTACTATACCGCCGGAGAAACTCAATGGTACACGGCATCTTCTGCTGACGGAGGAGCTGTCTGGGACGTGTACGGTCCTCACACTTCATCTATGGGACCCATGGAAGTTACCGCCGCGTGCAATGACTCCGACGTTTTTTATGTCGGATCAATCTACACTCAGTCCAGCAACAGATTCAGGACATGGGGTAACCAATCTGGCTTTGTCAATGTATCTTCGGCAAACGATACTGTAAGATATACACCCAATATAGTAACACAAAAGTATCATGCGTATCCGTCCAATTACGTCTATGGACTCTACACACAGGGGACCGATCCAAGAGTATATTACAATTACAGCACTGACGGAGGAGCGAATTGGCAGACACCTGCAATCTGGTCTATGTCCGGTGATGTCTATTCAAACAATCCGAACATGAGACTGGGCTGGGACATGACTGTTGACAGACCTGCCGCTTGCTGTTACATCGAAGGCGGCTCCTTCGATTCTCTCGTCGCGGCTTTGATGACAAGTGATTATTATTCATGGGACGGCAGAATAATTCCGAATGACTATAATCTTACAACAACAATGCCGGCTCAAATTAATGCGTCGATGGTTCATAACGGAAGATTTCTGATATACAGGGAATACAATGTCAATAATATCTGGTTCGACCGGTGGGATCATTACAACCAAGTTGAAGAAACTCCAAACATTTTACCGGACGCAAACTTTTTCAGCGTATTTCAATCTTCGGGAATAATACAAATTCGCTTTTCGACACCTACGAACCAGCAAATCAAAATCGAAGTGTATGATATACTCGGAAGAAACATCAATACACTGGCAGAACGCAACTTCTCGGCCGGAGAACATAATCTTGAGTGGAACATGACTGGAAACAACGGTGAAAAAGTGGTTGCCGGAACCTATTTCATCAATTTCACCACGGAAACAAGGAAAGAGACCAAATCGGTTCAAGTTTTTTGACGGACAGATACCTTATAAAAAAGCGGAGGGAAAACCCTCCGCTTTTTGTCGCACTTTAAAAGCTTTGGACTATATATCCAGCCTTATTCCGCATGAAAAAAGATACATAGGTTCATAACCCTCGCTGAAATAGACGTTCAGTTCCGGTACAATTTTTATATTTATAAAAGAACTTATGCCTCCTCCCAAGACAAGCCCCAAGGGGTTTTTGGGAATATAAGCGGTATCTTCAGCCGGCATAGGCTGAGTAGAGTTGGGCTGTTCATGAACAAACATCGCTTTTATGCCTGTGTAAATGTTGTCGTTGCCGGCGAGAGCCATCAAATAAAGACCGTTTGTTCTGAAACTTACCAAAGCACCTACATCTCCTGATATCATTACCGGGGTTTCGAAGAACCTGTATTTAACATCTGAAAATAAATTGAACGCTCCGCCTTCGTAGATTGTTGCCTTGCATCCGAAATCGAGATTGTGTTTCAATCCCGCTCTTGCGAAAACGTCAATGCTTCCAGAGCCAAACCTCGCCTCTCCGGAATCCGAAAAAATAAACTTGCTTCCCGCGATTCCCACAGAATAATCGCCTCTTTCGAGAGTTTTGGGTGACTGGAGGGTAGAATACTTGATGCAACCGGACAAAAGAAAAAGTACTAGAAGGCTATATAATCGCGTTTTTTGCATAAATTATAAATCTCCTCTAAGATGACCATTATTATAAACTGAATTCAAGCCGGATATAAAGGAAAAAAATTTTCATTTTCATAATCCGGTTTAATATTCAATTAATGCCAGTTTAGTATTATAATAAATAGAATCAACCGATATACAAAGGAGGAAGCATGAAGTATGTAATGTTAATAGCGGTGTCGTTTGTATTTACCTCACTGTCGGCCGGCACAGGACCGTCCGGATTTCACACTTCTCCAGCATATGTTACAAATTTACCTGAAATGACCGATTCCGATGAAGCAGGACTTCTTGAAACCACACCATATCAAGCCTTGACTCCGCAGGAGGAAATAAATACAGGATCGGAGCCTTCGGCTTTCGCGCCTCTTTGGGGACCCGATCTTCTGGTCACCGATCAATGTCAGATAAACTCCAGGTACAACATAGCGATGGATTTCGACGCGAACGCTTATATTTACGCCGCCATACAGTCCAGCCACGACGGCGGGACCGACACGCTTTTCATATTCCGGTCCACCGACAACGGTTACTCGTGGAACATGATTCACTGGGATTGCGTCGGATCTGGCGGAAAGCTTTTAGACTTCGACATGAGACTCGAACCTTACACGACCGACGATCCTGAAATCTACATCATTTGGGCGGATTCAGAAGTCAACGTTGGTTACAGGCTTTTTTTCGGGGCGATAAGACCTAGTGGAATCGCAAGATGGTTCGATTTTTCAAACTCTGAGTTCGACAGCACGTTTCAGGTCGCCATGGACGTCTCACCGGACTCGAACCCTTTCATAGTATTCTCATACATCAGCTACACAAGCACTGCAGGTGAAACCAGCTGGCAGACGGCAGTTTCTGCAGACACCGGTTTATCATGGACAAACACTGTTCATAACAGTACTTCTGGTCCGATGGAAATCACAGCTTCTTGTTTGGACGCAAATCATTATTACGTCGGCACGATATACACGCAGTCTTCAAACAGATTCAGAAGTGGATGTTATAACGGCTCCTGGACCCATGATAACATTTCAACAAGCGTTGACATCGTAAGGTTCACACCAAGCATCTGTACACAGAAATACAGCTCGTATCCGTCCAATTACGTCTACGCACTGTACACAGAAGGGGCCGATCCGAGAATCAACTACAACTACAGCTCTGACGGCGGTTCTTCCTGGACAGGACCTAGCCAGTGGTCGATTTCCGGTGACGTCACTTCGTCACTGCCGAACATCAGAATCGGCTGGAATCAGACAAGCGACAGGCCCGTAGCTTGCTGTAACGTGGCGGGAGGGACTTTTGACACTCTGGTCTGCGCGATGGTTGAATCCAACCTGCAGACTTGGTATCTCAGAGCCGCAGTCAACGACTACCCCCTGACAGGAAGTATGCCGGCCCAGATAACCTACGCACTGGTCGCACCGATTAACGGAAGAATTGTCATTTACCGGGAATACGGAGAAAACAACATCTGGTTCGACAGGTGGAATTACATGAACCAGGTCGAAGAAACACCGGACATTTTACCGGACATGACCTCTTTCAGCATATCCCAATCTTTTGGAAAAATAAACGTTCGCTTTTCGACACCGACGGACCAGCATGTCAGAATCGAAGTGTACGATATTCTCGGAAGAAGAATCAACACGCTGGCAGACAGAATATTTTCGGCCGGTGAACACTCTCTCGAATGGAACACGACCGGCATTAATGGTGAAAAAGTCGTTGCCGGAACATATTTCATCAATTTAATTTCTGAAGACTTTAAGCAGACCAGTTCTATACAGTTGTTTTAGTATTTCGACGCAATAAATATTTAACAGCTTGATTCTGAAAATTTTAAGGGAAGAGAAAATACTCTTCCCTTTTTTCTTGGTCTAAAATTATCCCTAAATCCAAAAAGCGGTTTTATTCGTTACAATTTATGTTATAACATTATACTTGACGTATTGTAAAATATAATATACATAATGTAATTATTATTGACCTAAAAGTAAATTATAACAAAGGAGCGGGCATGTCGGCAAAGTTGTTTTGGACACTTCTTCTCGGATCGGTTTTTCTCACGGCGTCTTTGAATTCCCAGGTCTACTTCTTCGACCATCTGGTTAAAGACAGCTACACCTGGACGATGACGGTAGCTGCAGGTGACATTAACGGAGATTCACTGCCGGACATTATCGGCGGAGCTTACAGCAACGACACGATTTTCTGGTGGGAAAACACCGGCGGTTTGAATTTCGTAGAGCACGTTGTCGACAGCGATTTCGGAGGATGCCGCGTTGTGGACGCAGGGGATATGGACGATGACGGTGATCTTGACGTGTTGGCAACAGCCGGTTCTGCAGACAACATGATCTCCTGGTGGGAAAACGACGGCACGGGCGATTTCTCCGAACACGTTGTGACAAGTACTTTTCAGGGTGGACACACCGTCCACTGTACCGACCTCGATCAGGACGACGATATGGATATTCTCGGTTCGGTCTGGGGCGGAGGATGTTCGTTCGCATGGTTCGAAAACAACGGCAGTCAGAGTTTTACCTTCCATCCCCTTGATTCTTCATACAGCAGTTGTCCGTGTATATACGCCGAAGACATCAACGGAGACGGTCACAAGGATGTCATAGGATGTTCGTACGCATCGAGCACAATTCTTTGGTGGGAAAACGACGGAAACGAAAATTTTACCAAACATGTTCTGACTTCGACCTTCAGCCTTGCACACTGGGTTTACGCCTGCGACATAGATTCCGACGGCGACACTGACATTTTAGGCGCCGCTTTCGGCTCCGGCGTTGTCGCATGGTTTGAAAATGACGGAAATGAAAATTTCACCTACAATCCGCTTTCACCTGCTTACTCCGGCGTCACTTGCGTTTTCGCATCTTACGTTAACGACGATTCTCTGATCGATATTCTCGCTGCGGCAGAAAACGCAAACACAGTGACCTGGTGGGAAAATAACGGAAACGGAACTTTTACCAACCATCTGATTTCAAACTCGTTTGGAGGAGCAAGCCACGTCACAACGTGCGACATAGACCTGGACCAGGACATGGATGTCTTAAGCGCCGGCAGGTTCGCAAACAGCATAGTTCTCTTTGAAAACAGGGATGCCTCGGACATTACAGACCTGCACCTTGCCGGATTTAAAGTGCGCGGTCCCTCAAACAGCTACCATATTCTTCCTGGTGAACAGGGATCCCTTGAATTCCGTCTTCTCTGCGACACGCTTTACAACACCGCTGAAAGCGTCTTCGTTGTTGCGACTGTAGACAATTCAACCATACAGTTCATCCAGGACAGCTGTTTCATGGGAAACGTCAACCCGGGCGACACTCTCGACAATTCATCGAACCCGTTTGTTTTTGAGGTTGACGACACGGTACAAACGTCCTGGGTGGACGTCACTTTACATGTTTTCAGCGATCCTCAGAGCCTGACGGATTCGATTGAAGTAAGATTTTTAGTCGGAGAAATACCGGAGATCTGCATCGTCAATGCAGACCCCTCCGGAAATTATCTGTACAAATACATTGATCCGATTGAAAATTTAGGTTTGATCTGCGATGTTTACAACAGGTTCACAGAGGGTCCTATCGGTAACCTGATACTCGACTACGAAGTGGTTGTCTGGTTTACGGGAGATGCAGACTCAGCCGTAATAACTCCCGACGACGTATCGGACCTATCCATGTTTCTGGATTCCGGAAAGAAATTGTTTCTCACAGGTCAGAACATAGCGGAAAACCTTCAGGGTCAGCAATTTTTATCCGAATATCTTCACTGTTTCTGGCTGGGCAACACAAATACACAGGCTTGCGACGGAATATCCGGAAGCATTTTCGACGGACTCCAGATAAGGACTTCAGGCGGCCAGCCCTCCAATCAGAACTCAAGGGACGATCTGAATCCCATTAACGGCGGCACAGGTCTTTTTCAGTATTGGAATTCTTCATCAATGGCAGCCGTCGGTTACAGCGGAAATTATGAACTGGTTTTCTTCGGTTTCGGATTTGAAGCGATATATGGAACTACTCTTTTTGCCCCCCCTGATACGGTCATGAGAAGAATTATGGATTACTTTTCAGTAGGAGTTGAAGAAACCGGACAATTTCCCTTTGAATTTCAAATAATACTGAGTTCTCCTTCGATTTTCAGAGATTGTCTGGACATCAGATTTGAAATCCCGAAGGGTATAACCGGCAATGTCAAAATTTTCGATTTGACCGGCAGGGAAATTCTTTCTATAGGCGAAAACCTTCCGGAAGGAGAATACCATTTTCCCTGGAACGGCAGAGACGTTCAGGGACAAAAAATATCTTGCGGAACTTACATAATAAGTTTGGATTGCGGAATATCAACCCTGGCTAAAAAAGTGTTTTTCATAAGCAATTAGGATAAAGCATATTTGAACTTCAATTCAATTTATACAAGAAGTAATTCAAAACCGAGGCGAAAGAGACCCACAGTAAATAGGGAATCAGAAGAATTGAGGCTGTTTTTGAGATTTTGAAAAAAAGGATGATAGTCAAAAGAATGGCCGTCCAAAGGAAAAATATTTCGACAAGACCCGCGAGAGGGTTTTTCAGACCAAAGAAAAGGAAAGACCAAAGCAAGTTCAAAAAGAGCTGTATCAGAAACACTGTAATCGCAGGTTTGTAAAATGAACTTCGGGTATGATAAGCCCATACAATGAAAAAAGAAACACCCATCATCAGATACAGAGTAGTCCACACCGGTCCGAACAACCAGTTTGGGGGATTGAAGGAAGGCTTGTTAAGTCCGGCATACCAGCCGGGAATGTTCTTCATCGTGAAAAAAGAGCCGATTATACCCGCGAGCTGAGGGAGAATTATCGAAATGGCGAGTTTTAGAAAACTGGTTTTATTCATTTTTATCTCCTTTTTTCATTTACAAGTTTTAAAGCTTTTATGGCGCTTTTTTCCTTGTCCTTTATCTCGAGCATGAGATCAAAATCGAATCCATCCGAGTCCTTTAAAAACTTGACGAAATGATTCTTTTCAAGCGTCTCAGCGTGCGACCCTTTTCTCGATCCTCTTTTCTGGGAACTGTAATCAATCATAGGGGTGCCGTTTTTCTTACTCCATGTTTTGGCGGATTTTTCAAGAGCTTCCGAAAGAATCTCGCCGGAGTTGCAGACCTCGTGATGAAACACATCAAAAAGAACTGGAACTCGGATTTTGTCGTATATTTCCATACAGTCCTTCAATCCGTAATGTCTGTCGTCGTTTTCGATTACCAAACGCTTTTTGATCTTTTCTGGTAATTCTAAGTAATTTTCGGCAAATCGCAATTTTGAAGCTGTCTTATCGTCATAGACTCCTCCCACGTGAATCTGTATCTTCGCCGTAGAATCGAGACCGAGCGAATCGAGCAAATCGCAGTGATATTCGAGTTCTTCGATGCTTCTTTTGACAATTTTGCTGTCTCTCGCGTTTATTATAGTGAACTGGTCGGGATGCATTGAAATTCTCATTCTGTTCTTTCTTATAAACGATCCCAAGCTTTTCAATTCGTCTTTAAAATGATTGAGCCAGTCAAACTCCATGACCGGATGCGATGCAAAAGGCACCAAGTCGGAACTTATTCTGAAAAATAACAATCCTTTATCAGCGTTGAATCCCAATATTTTTTTCAGACAACAGATGTTGTTTTCTACTTTTGCAATTAAATTTTCTTTTGTGAAATTTCGAAGTCTGAAAGTTGAATTTGAAGTACAGTCAATACTTCGGTTTATGCAAGGGTACCCTATATTCATATAAATTTCAAAGATAATCGAAATTTCTCATTGGTCAATGTTTACAAACTAATTCATTAATCCATAGAATTGAAACGCATTAAGACTGAGCCGTGATTTTATATTGATTGATTTTTTTAAACGGAAAAGACATAATTATTATACTATAAATGATTATCATTTAAATTCATCTTTATATCAGATAAGTTCTTATGCATTTTTCAAGCCAAAAAACTCTAAGTTATCCACAATTTTGTCAACACAGCGCGGTGAATACTTTGTTTATCTGCACATGTTTCATCGGTTCAACATTTCAAGCGCATGTAACGCTTGTTCGAGCTATACGCTATTCGTTGCAATTTTGTGACTTACTTGGGCTCAATATTTCGATATTTACTGACATGCCCGAAGTCAGATATCCACACAAAAATTTTAAGGGTTTTTTACAGTAAAAATACAACAAAAAAATAAAAGAACTGTTTATTTAACTTCTTTTGAGTAAGTTAGATATTTTTTTCTCAACGACAGTTTCGCTCCGAAAAAAATAAAAAACAGTCCGGGAACCTGAACCAAATGAAATATTCCGTTGTGATCGAATTGCCATAAAAACATAACAGAAAAGTTTCCCGAAAACTGAATCAGCGCGGCTGTCAATGTGATTAATATTCCGGCTATCATGTAAACTGAACTGTAATTTCTATTTCTTAAAATCAGATACAAATAAACCGTGAAAGAAAAAACAAGAGCCGTGAGCTGAAATACTTTCATTATTATGTCGTTTGTATTATGTAAAAAAGAAATCGCACCGCACGTCAACGCAGTTAATACAGCAATCGAAAATGACAAAAATCTTATCCTTCTTCTGAATAAATCACAATAAGCCGCCAAAGCGAAAAGGGATATTGACAAAGCCAACGAAGCTTTTATCGGAATCCAAAAATTAAACTTCGCGTTTTCATCCCAGATTATTCCGTGAAGCATTGCGCCCAGCGATGAAGCCACGAACAGAAGAAAAAAAACCGACGACCACAGCAATGGTTGCCTGTTTTTCATTTTTACGTGTTCAAATAAAAAATATGCACAAAATACTGCGCTTATTGCCGACAGAGCCAGATCTGTTATTGAAGTGGTCTGTTCTGTCTGAATTGATATAAAATTCATATATACACAATATAAGAAGGGATAATAATTACCCCTTCTTACCTTTTTTATTAAAGTTTTTTGTCTTTCCCGGTTTACCTTGTCAAAATCATTTTTCTTGTAGCTGAATTGTCCCGAGTTTCTATGTTTATGAAATAAACTCCGTTCGAGATGAACTTACCTTCGCCGTCAGTTCCTGCCCATGACAGAGAATGACAACCGGCGGGTTTATAAGATTCAGTCAAAACAGCGACCACTCTTCCGGTCGCGTCGTAAACTCTTATTCCGACGTCGCCGTCTGAAGGTAAAACGTAGAAAATATCGGTCCCTCTGCCAAATGAGTTAGACAGCGAGAAAGAAAAATCTCCCTCATAACCGGCAGAGGGATTTTCTTCGATAGAAGATTCGCTGACGCCGAGTATCTCGACATCGTCAATGTTCCAGCCGCAATAAACCCATCCTCCGTCTGTCGTACCCATGACCCATCTCAGGTAAACTTCGCTCTGATCGTCGGCAACCTGTGATATGTCGTAGCTGAATTGATTCCACGCGTTGTCTGCTGTTTCGCTGTCGGGATTCTCCCATATAGTAAACCAGCTTCCGGATCCTGCCTTGACTTGTATTTTCGCGTGATCGTATGAAGATTGTTCGACGCCGAGCCATCTGTAAAATCTAAGCTCAGTGTTGTACACGCCGGTCAGGTCAATGGCGTTTGTCGCCAGGTATTTTTCAGTCATGTTGTTTGCATAATCGCCGTTTAGATTGTATCCGTAAACATTGTTGCCCGTGTAACCTGAAGTCGGGTCGGGATTTCCGTGTTGTCCTCCCTGGCCGGTCGGAACGCCGAACGCCCATTGCAGGTCGCAGTTCCATCCCGGATTCGTCTCAAAACCCCAGAAATAAACAGTCTGATTTGCTCCTACGACGAGTATTATTTCTCTCTCAGTTGAACCGAGCTGATTCGTCTGATTTTGAAATTGAATCGTCGCCCTGTAAGCTCCGACAGGAAGACTGTTCGCCGACGAATTTATCGAAAAAATGATTGATGCGGTGTCGGTGTTTGTCAGAGATCCTGTAACCGGTCCCGTGACACTAAGCCAGTATGCATTGAAACTTACCCCGACAGTGTAATCTATCTGACCTGAACCGTTGTAAGTGATGTCGTACTGGAATTGATCAGGAGAAAATGGTCCTCCTGGAAGACCCTGTGATTTTGAATCTGTATCCGGCGTCACTTTTATACCCATTTCCATCGCACACGCTTTTATGCAGAAATTTCCGGTCTGAGGATAGGGGTTGCCAGCCCAGTTATAGAGGTCGTGCCATTGCCCTCCCTCTTTGTAATAACTTTCATTCGGATCAGCCGAAGACTGAACAACCGTCCTGTAACTCGCTCCGAGAAGGACAGGCACGTCTGAAGTTCTGTCGTACGGCTGCCCGCCCTCGGAAAGACTGAGATAGGCATAAAAAGTGTCTCCTTCGAGAAAAGACGGTGCGGAATCGAGATCAACTGTGTAAAAACCTTTTCTTTCGCAAATTCCTGTTTCTTCCGCGAGAATTCCCGAAAGCTGCGATCCGTCAAAACTTTCATAAATTCTTATTGTGTATTCAGCGCTGTCTGCGGCTGCAAAAAAGCTCACTCCGGTTATTGAGTGATCGCCGTTCGCGACAAACACGTTAAAAGCTTCCGAACAGTCGGTTTTGGTGTCTCTCCAGCCATGGTAATCGTGATAATATATCGTGTCGTATTTCATCACTTCCACATGCTGAAAAGAAACCGCGCCCATCTGAGGTTCCTGGCAACTGTATTTGTCGTAATATGATATCCAGAAAAATCCGTCGTTTCCCCATGACGGGCCCCAACTGTTTTTGACGAGCCACGCTCCCGGCAGAGGCGCCTGGGTGCTCAAGTTGTCGTCCCATCCGATTATGGCCACAGCGTGGTTGGGCATTTCCGTGCTCGTCGGAGGCTGGTAGTGGATATAATTCGAAATGTATGACGAATTGTAGCACATACACGTTCCCAGAACGCCGTAAGTCATAACAGCTTCTTTGATCGCGTTTATGTTCTCGAGATTTTCCCCCGCCGTCAGCCACCAAACCTGTCTCGGATAATAATACCTGTATGTGTCGAGTCTTCTCTGGGGAGCTGATGAATAAGACTGTCCGTCAATGTCCCTGACCGCACCTTCTCCTCTGCTCAGATAAGCGGTTGTCACCATGTAGTCTCCGCCTTCGTGAACAATCAGTCCGCTTCCTGTGGGAGGATCTATGTCGTCGTTGTTCCACTGATTGAAACCATTCCACCAGTCGAGGTGATACTCGGCGAGATTCGGTTCGCCGGTGTCGCCTGCGGCTGTCCACGCTCCCGTTATCAGCAGATTGCCTTCAATAGAAGCCATGGCACCATGCGTCCAGCATGTTCCACCCTGCTGATTTTTCACCGAGGTTACATAATTTATCCCTCCATAGTTTCTCAGATCGAAACTGGCCGGCGGATCCGCCTGAACTGAAGCGAAAACAAAAATCATCAGAAAAAAGATACTTTTCATGACGCCTCCTTAAATATTACAAAATTAAAAAGCTGAAAATATGATATATAAAATCCTGACTGCTTAATCTTCCTTAGATCTGAACACCAATCTCGTTCCGTAAATCAGTAAACTTACAACAGCCATAATAAAAAAGACCCTCAACATTCCGAGAGCGAGGATTTTTAAAGCCACAGCAAGGTTAGATCCCGTAAAATCAGAGGTCGGGGCATATTTTAAAACCATGTCTATGAGTACTCCTCCGGCTATGACAGAAGCGAGCTGGCCTGCCACGTTTGCCGAAGCGGCGTGCATAAGAAGGTAATTTGTTTTGTCCGCTTCCTGCCCTATCTGATGGACGAGTCTTGCTGACATTGGAAAAGACGACAAACCCGCGGCTCCTATCAGGGGGTTTATCCTGACTTTGAAAAAAAGCATGACCTTTCCGAGAAGGACACCGAAAGCCGTCGAAAAAGCGAATGCGAAGAGACCGAGAAAAAAGATAACCAACGTATCGAGCTTCAAAAAAGAGTGGGCGGTCATTGAAGATCCCACAGCTATACCGAGAAAAAGCGTGACGAGACCGGAAAGGTAATCCTTCGCCGCTTTAGCCAGCATATCTGTTACCCCCGAAGTGTTAAGGATGTTTCCGAACATCAAAAAACCTATGAGAGGAACGCTCATCGGGCAGAATATTCCGGAGACTATCAGAATTATATAAGGGAACAGTTTTTCCAGTGTTTTTCCTACAACAAAAGTGCTGACAGGCATTTTAACCCGTCTCTCCCCCTTTGTTGTCAAAGCTTTCATTATCGGCGGCTGAATCAGCGGCACCAGAGCCATGTAGGAATATGCGGCGAGAGTTATCAAACCGAGCAGTTCCGGGGCAAGTTTAGATGACACAAATATCGATGTCGGGCCGTCAGCACTGCCGATAATGCCGATGGAAGCAGCCTGCTGGATGTTGTATCCTAAAAGGACTGCCATTATCATAGTCGCAAAAATGCCTATCTGTCCCGCTACACCGAAAACAACCAGCCACGGTCTCTGAACGAGCGGTTTGAAGTCCATCATCGCGCCTATGGAGATAAAAATCAAAAGGGGAAAAATATCGTTTTTAACACCCTTCTCGAAGAGCATGGCCAATATCGAGTCTTCCGCTCTCAAGGGTGAAGAAGGAAGGTTCACGAGCACTATTCCAATGCCAATGGGTAGCAGAAGCAGAGGTTCGTAATTTTTCCTGACGCAAACCCAGATAAGAAAAAAACCTATAAGTATCATCGCCGCTTCTTTGTAACCTGGCAGAAAAACTAAATTTTCCATGTCGTGATTTTACCTCTTTCTAAATTTCATTTTCTGACACCCGGACATTTTTCATTTTATTTATGGCGCAAAATTTTTCTTTCGTACATTTTTTTCGACATGAACAGCCTGACAGTGTTCGGCAGAGGCTGTCCTGAAGACATCTCAAAACCTGAAGCCAGGAGGAATTTTATGGCTTTTATGTTCTCTTCCCTTACGTCATCGAGCATCATTTCTCCGTGTTTTTCAGTGAAAAAGTACCTGAGAATCTCCGCCAGGGCGATTTTTGAATAACCCATGCCTCTGTGCGAATGTTCGATTTTAATGTTCATGTGAGCGCTTTTATCCGCCTCGTTGTATCTGTGAAAGCTAACTTCTCCGACGATTTCTCCCTGCTGATTCAATATGAGTCTGTAATAATCAGTGGTTTCGCTAGCCTCAATTTTTCTGTGCCAATTCAGCATCTTCTCTTCGTTCATTAAAACAACTCCGCCTACATCGGCCATGGTCTTTTCATCCGCCCAAAGTTTCCGGATATACGGAAGGTCTTTTTCTTCGGCTTTTTTTAATGAAACCTGCGGTTTGTTGTTTTTTTTATTTGTCATAATTGATAATTCTTTTCAGGTTTTTCCCGCATGTATTTTACCACTTTTACGGAAAAAATCACTAAAGAAGCCGATTTTTGAAATTTATTTTAAAAAATCACTTTTTTTCTCAGCCTCTATGCAAACCAAGTCGTCGTCAAATATTGTTTTTGAAGAAAATTCTCTTTTCAGTTTTTCGAATTCACTGTACCAGTAATCTTTGCGCCGGCTTCTATCGGCGAATTTTTCGAAAAAGCGGAAATATTCTTCGAATCCTATTTCCTCGTCGCTTCTGATTATTGAAATTTGATGCGATAAATTTTTCATTTTGAAATAGCTGTCATAATCGTTCATCGTCAAATATCTGAAATGAACATATCCTGTCTCATTCTGAAGTCTCAGGTAAAAAGCCATCGCTTCAGCGGCGTTTACCTTTCCTTCGTTCCTTTTATCTTCGTATGGTTCTTCAATCAGAACTTTTCCTTTAGACACCCTGAAAAGTTCATCGAGAACTTCACGCCAGTTTTTTTCGTGATGCAGGATGGCTCGCGCGGTCACTAAATCAAATTCGTCGTCTTTAAAAGGCAGAGAAACGGCGTCGAGGCACAGCAAAGACAGGTTTTTGACAGTTTCTCCGCCACCCGCTTTCCTGACAAAGCTTGTCTCCCTGTCCCCGGCGACAATAAAACGGCAGTGCGGTGACAATTCTTTGGTAAATTGTCCGTCTCCGCATCCGGCGTCCAATACGGAACCGGATCCGTATTTTTCAACAAACTCTTTGATTCCCGGCATTCTCTATTAGTTTTGTCACAAGTACTTCAGACAATTATCGGCCATAATCCGTTTATCGGCAAAATTATTCTCGTCAAAATTCCGGAACCTGTACTGATTAAACCTGACGGAAATGAGTGACGGCAATCTGTGGCAAATGTTGTTTATTTTTTATCTTTCCAGTTCCACCACTTAAGCAATTCCGGTTTGTGTTCGTGTTCTGATGCAAAGTATACAGCGCATCTGAATGCATAAAGAACACAGCGATCTATGCGAATGCCCCTGAGTATGCAAAGTTTTTTGTAGAGCAGTTCGGGATCTTTTTTCTTCAGATCTGATACCTTTCGCATTCCGAGATCGTAAAGATCTTCGGCCATACTCGGTCCGATTCCCGGGATTTTTTTAAGTTTTCTAATTGAGTCATTTTTTTGACTTATCATTCTTTTATTTCTGAAGTGCAATTCGGACAACGTGTCGCTTTTATCGAAATTTTTGAACAGCAGAAAGGGCATTCCTTTGAATCCGGTTTTATCTCGGCTTTTTCCTGCCTTTTGAGTTTATTTATGCTTTTTACCAGCATAAAAACGACGAAAGCCACTATTACAAACCTTATGACTATGTTTATGAAATTTCCGTAGTTTATTGTCACGGCACCAGCCGCCTGCGCGTTTGCAAGCGAAGAATAAGGTCCCTGGGGGGTGCCGTTGTGAAGAAGAATAAACAAATTCGCGAAATCCACTTTTCCTATCAGCAGTCCCAGAGGAGGCATGATGATATCGGCGACAATCGATTGGACAATCGCGCCAAAAGCCGCTCCGATAATGATACCGACGGCCATATCAACGGCGTTACCTTTTACTGCGAATTCTTTGAATTCTTTAAACATTCTTCACCTTCTTTCCGATATACATTTATGCAATATCTTCATAATTCCGTTCATGAGCGTTTTTTATCTTTCAAATAATCTGCGAAACGGTTTTCTTTGAACTCGACAGCTAAAATATCCATCATGACTTCGCCGTATTTATTTCCGGCTATTATTGCCGCCTCCCGCCTGATTCCAATTTTTTTGAAACCGCATTTTTCGTAGCATTTTAATCCTCGTTTGTTGAATTCCTTTACTACGAGCATTACACTGTTCAAATTCAGGGCGTTGAAAGAATAATCGAGCAGAAGGCTTACGGCTTCAGTCCCGAAACCCCTGTCCCAATGTCCTTTGTCCCCGATGAATATGCCGAGAGAAGCTTTCCGGTTGACGGTGTCTATGTTATGAAGCCCGCAGTTGCCTATCAGTTTATCGCTGTTTTTATCGACAATGGCGAATACAAATTCATGCTTCGCCAGTTTTTCCAAAATTTCTCTTTCTTTGATGACAGAATAATTGCCGGCCAAACAATCCAGATTTACGGTAATTTCCGGATCGTTCATCCACTCGGTATATTGCTCGCAGTCTTCGATGTCAATTGGCGACAAATAAACTTTTTTCCCCGCTATTTTTTTAAAATATTTCATCTTCTCTCCGTTAACTTTACCAGAACCATCACGGCAAAGTGTTTGTTTTCAGGCGACAAAACAATCCCCACACCCGCAATATCAAAATCTCCTCCCAACAAAGATCTGTATCCGCTGTCTTCCATCCAGTGCCCGAATATCTCTTCGTGAGGTATTTCCAAGCCGCTGCTCGTCGATATTATTTCTCCGACTTTTTCTATATTGTAATACTTCTCCACACTGTCTGTCAGAGAGGAAAGAACTCTCCTGCTGTCAGAAGATTCCTTACTTAGTTCTTGACTTATTTGCCTGGCGATCGAAGAGAGAGTGTCGCTCCATGCAATCTGTACTGCTCCCGACGCGGCTCTGTAATCGTCTGTTAATGATTTTAAGCCTGTTTCTATTTCCTCGATGGTGTATGTTTCGTTGAGCGCAGTGTCCTGTAAAAGGACGAATATCTGCGTGAAATAGAATTTGCCTTCCGGAGAAATAGAAACGCCTATTCCCGTTATATCCCAGTCGTTCACCATGTTTTCCTTGTGCGGGGGGCTGTTTATCCAGCCTGTCACAGCTGTGGAACAAGGATCCGGAGTGTTCAGGTTGCTTGCTACGTTTTCAGCGGCAGATCGAAGCGGTATCGTTTCCTGAATTCTTTTCACTCTGTCTCGGAATCCATCGTGCGAGAGCGATCCGGATAAAGCCGCCATAAATCTGCTGTGCTCCCTGCATTGGTCGGCGACAGTTTCATCGAAGTCGAGTCTTTTCAATCCCGCCGATTCTCTGAAATCATTTACGAGTTCGTGGGTTTTAAGCTCGTATTCGTGCAGTGCCGGGTTCGCCTGGCTCAATAAACCCGTACCTATGACAGAGAGTATCAGGAATACTGTAAAATATTTGTTTTTCATCGTACTTGCAAAATATTAGTGTTTTTAATTTATCAATCCGAGTGCAAAAAAGCGAAAGCTTTATAAAAATTCTCCGCCTCTTTGAGCACTTCTTCAGCTTCCGATAATTGTTCATTGCCTGGAGAATCGAACGTATCTCCGCCTGATATCAATCTTATCAGTTTTAAATCTGAAAAATAATATCTCTCCTCTCTGTCTTCCTGTTCTCCGTATCCGCCTTTTTTGTAGCAGAATATCGGCTGACCCATGTCATTGTAAAGGACCTCCGTGTATTCTTCGAAAGCGGATATTATCAGTTTGCAATGCACTTTAATCAATCTGTAAAAATCGTCCGATTCGGGCTCGCAAGCCCAATAACAGACAACAGATTTGTTGAAAATTCCGACTGCGGGAAAGGGCATGTCTGAACTGTTGACCGAAATTTCAGTCCTGTACAATTCTTCATTTTGTATCATTTTATTCGCTTCGTTGTAAGCTTCTCTGATACTGTTTATTGTTTCCGCCGATAAAGAGACCGCCAGAACAGCAAGAATCAGGGCAAAAATCGATTTTTTCATTTTCACTCCTTTTTGTCTTCTACGGATGATACTTTCAACATATTAAAAGTCATAGCCGATATTGATGTAAAGATTAATATTTTCCGCGTCTTTACCTGCAATTGAAAGAAAAACAGGACCTATTGGGGTGTTCCCTCCTAAAGTTACTCCCGCCCCGTAATAAATATTTTCAGGAATCAATATTTCATCAGCCTCTTTCGCTGTTTTCGCGGCGTTAATCTGAAATTCAATGTATCTGTCGTCAAAAGGTTCCAACTGAAGACCTACCCTGAATGCCGCCATCTGTTCTCCCGTCAATTCCATGTTTTCACTTCCCAGAAAAGTATTATAGCATGCAGTGCCTTTGTGACCGCCAGTGTAATAACGGTTTTGGATTGACAGGGAATCTGCCTCGGAAAATCCCGCCCAGACACCTCCGAATAGAACGGTTCTTTTTGCTGCCGGTATGAAAAATGACAGGTCCGCACTTAATTTGATAAAATTCTCTTCGGAACCGAAATTCTTGTCTGCAACAATGATCTCAAACAGAGTTTTGAAGCCTGACCTCGTGAAATATGCCCTGTCCAAATAATCACTTTCCAGAGTGCCTCGGTAGACAAACCCGCCGTACTTGCTGTTTTTGAAATCTATAGGCGCCACAGACGGCTTCAGCGAAGAAAAGTCGAATTTAACTCCCGCGCTCATGCAGATGTTGTTGTAAAGGGTCAATCCCGCCGACAGTGAACTGTAAAGGGATTTAAAGTCGAGTTTTGCGAATCTGTCACCGTTATGATACAGATAAAAATATTTCTGATCCAGTCCCGCAGACAGAATAATCCCTGTTTTATTTCTCACGTATCCGAGCATAGTGAAAAGAAAGTAATTAAAACCGAAAGAATAATCTTCGCCCAGTTTCAGGTCTAATACGAACTTTGAACTGTGAACGAGAAAATTCCTCATCGTCAGATTGACCAGCATCTGAGCGTTATTGTACGAATCGTATCGCAAACCGAGATTTATGCGGTCGTTCTTGTTTTCTTCGACAATAAGCACCAGAACGTATGCCGTGTCGGTCGCTTTTATCCTGTAATTGACCTTTCTGAAAAACAGCGTGTTGTAAATTCTTTCCACACCTTCGTCTATCTTCTTTGCGTCAAGCCACCCGGGAGTCTGGTGACCGAATGAAGAAACGACAAAATTTCTTGTCACTTCCCTGAGGCCCATAACATAGATGTCTTCCACGAAAATCGAATCCTCCGTGAAATTAACGCTTCTCGTTCCGGTGACATCTTCTGTTCTCAGGCTGTCGGCCACAAACTCGAGCCTGTCAAAAACTTCTCTGGCGCCAATTTCGCCAAGGCGTACAAGTGAATCCGGATCAGAAAAATCGTAGCTTGAATACCCCTGAAGATCCGGAGTTATTAGAAGATCGCACATGGCTCGCTGTTCAAGATTCGTCTCCGTGTTCCTGAAACCTATTACCTGATTTATTATGTCTACTGCGGAACGGAGATCCGACAATCGTTTTGTCGGAGTGCCGATATCCACTCCGATGATGTAATCCGCTCCGAGATCCCTGACGTCCTGAACGGGAAAATTCCTTATCGTTCCCCCGTCGACAAGCAGTCTCCTGTCTATCATGACGGGAGTAAATACGGTCGGAATAGCCATGCTCGCTCTCATCGCTTCGAAAAGGAGACCATTATTCAGAACTACGGCCTGAGATCTTTCCACGTCTGCCGCCAGACAAATAAAAGAAACCGGCAGATCGGAAAAATCCTCGATTGTGTTTGATTTCCATGTCAAGCGGGACAGAAGGGCTTCGATCCTCTGCCCTTCAATCAACCCGAGCGGTAATACGGGTTTATAACCTTCAAAATCCAGACCTCCTATGTATTTTCCGGAATAACTTCTCTCGTCAAAAGGCAGATCTCTTCTTTTTACTTCGTCGTTGAACAAGTCTTTCCAATCGATTTCCGTCGTGAGGCTTTCGATTTCCCCCGCCGTGTAACCGGAAGCGTAAAGTCCTCCGACAATGGAACCCATGCTCGTTCCGCCAATGAAATCAAAAGAGAATCCGGCTTCTTCAAGAACTTTTAAAACACCTATGTGAGCGAAACCCCTCGCCCCTCCTCCGCTGAGAACCAGACCGATCCTTGTTTCGCGGTCGTTTGAACTTTGCAGAGTCAGAAACGATTGCAAAATGTATAAAATGAAAACTGAGACAAAAGTCATGTGGACATTATACACAAGTGCCCGGCATATTCCAATGAACTCGAGAGGTTTTATTCCATTTTCCATAAAAATACAGGCGGGTATCATTCACAGATGCTATACTATACTAAAAAAGGCTTGAAAATGAGATTTAGATTATTAAGCGTCTGTATTTTATTCATTCCACAAGCTGTTTGCGCTCATTACTGGATGCCTCTTGACGAAGGAGTCAACAACACCGTATTGACCCTCTGCAAAAATGACGGGTATATCTATGCCGGTGGCATGTTCACAGACGCGGGAGGTATTTCTTACGCAGACTACATTGCAAAATGGGACGGCAACAATTGGAGTTCTCTCGGTTCTGGTTTAAACGGATATGTGAGAATAATTGCGCCTTTTGAGAATGGAATAATCGCCGGCGGCCATTTCACTAACGCAGGTGGGGATAATTACGCCGACTACATTTCCGTATGGAATGGAAATTCGTGGCAATCCCTCGGAGAAGGTCTTAACGGATACGTTTTCGCTATCGCTTGCCTTTCAGACGTTTTGTATGCAGGAGGTAACTTTACGGATGCAGGAGGCAACCCCAACGCTGATTATATTGCAAAATGGGACGGATTAAACTGGAATTCAATCGGTAACGGACTGAACGCGCCAGTGTATGCCATTACAGTCAAAGACAATCGAATATACATTGGCGGAGATTTTACTGACGCAGGAAGTGATCCCGACGCGGACAGGATCTGTTACCTTGAAAATTCTTCATGGAATCCAATGGGAGAAGGCCTGAACGGAAGAGTTTTGACTATTGAATATACGGATTCCGCTGTTTTCGCCGGTGGCAGTTTCACATATGCCGGTAACAACAACACAGCTGATTATATAGCAAAGTGGAAAAATGGCGATTGGCAGGCTATTTCTGAAAACACTTCCTACAGCATTATCAACAACACTGTAAACTTCATATTAGTGGAAGACAACTACCTCTTTGCCTGCGGTTATTTTACCAATGCAGGTTCCTGCAACCAGGACGCAGATTACTTTGCCTTGTGGGATGGCAGATATTGGAATTCTTATGGAAACGGCTTAAACGGATTCGTCAGCTCATTTGCCTTTGACAACGACTGTATATACATAGGAGGATCTTTCCAGAATGCCGGAGAAAATCCCCTGGCGGATAAAGTGGCTAAAACACCATCCGTAACCTGGCGTCCTATAGGCGGAGGGATTTATTACGATTATATTCTTTCCACAGTCAATACCTTGGCTTTTTTAGGAGAGGAAATTGTTGTCGGCGGATATTTTCCTGCGAGACCCGGCGTGCCATACAGCGAAAGTTTGATAAAATGGACAGGCTCCCAGTGGGTTTCATTGGGAGATGGGATAATTCATTCAGGAAAAATTTTTACTTCGTTGCTTCATTCGGGTGATTTGTACATCGGTGGTTATTTTGCTTCAGCAGGAAATTCTGCATTGAATAGAAACATTACCAAATGGGACGGGACAAACTTTGTGCCGCTCGGAAACGGATTGAATGCTTCAGTCTTCGTGTTAGCAGTTAAAGACGGTTTGCTGTATGCGGGAGGAGATTTTTTTTACGCTGGAGGTAATACCGATGCAAACCACATAGCAGTGTGGAATGGAACAAACTGGGAAAACCTCGGAGAAGGACTGAACAATATTGTTTATACGATAGCTTTTTATAATGGTGATATTTTCGTTGGAGGAAATTTCACCAACGCTGGAGGAAATCCAGACGCGGACTATATTGCAAAATGGAACGGTGTTTCTTGGGAAGATGTAGGCGGAGGATTGAACAATGTTGTAAAAGCTATAGCTGTTAATAGTGAAGGAATTTACGCAGGAGGATATTTCACCAACGCGGGAGGAAATCCGAACGCTGATTTTTTCGCTCTTTGGAACGGAACAAGCTGGGAAGACCTCGGAGGATGTTTTAACAATTCCGTGTCAGTAATTACTTTGTCCGATGATGCTGTTTATGTGGGAGGGATGTTTACTGAAGCAGGGGATAATTTCTTCGCCGATAAAATAACTAAATGGAACGGTAATTCATGGGAAGAAGTCGGGGGCGGATTGGGCAATGAATATAACGATTCAGTAACAAATATAATAATTCAAGAATCAGTCATATTTGCCTGCGGTAATTATACTTTTGCCGGTGGATTTTTATCGGCGAATATGGCTTGTTACTATGGGAGTATATTTACAGATGTTGATGAAAGCCATGAAACTGCCCCGACACAGAATTGTTCGTTTCTGTCATACCCCAATCCATTCAGCAGTTCGGTCAGGATAATATTTTCCTTAGAGAATGGTCTCGTTGTTCAACTTAGGGTTTATAACGCGGCGGGACAGTTGGTCAAAACGATATTTGACGGATTCCGGCTCCCGGGAAGTTACGAGTTCGTTTGGGACGGCAGGGATAATTCCGGTTCATTGTCTCCGAAAGGGGTGTATTTCATCAATCTTCTTATCGGAAATGAAACAAGCACGAATAAAATTTTGTTTATCAGATAAAAATCATATATGAGACTCCTGGAAAAGGGACAGATTGAATCCGTTGTATTCAACCTTTGCGAGAGAAACTCGCAATCCCTCAGCTCTGATGTCAAAGCATATTACGAGAAATATTTAAAAGATAATCCAAAAAACCCGGGAATAATTAAGTTGATTCTTGACAATAACCGAATAGCTCAAAGTGAAAAAAGGCCCCTTTGTCAGGACACTGGTGTAGTATGCGTTTTTGCCGACATCGGAACAGGCGTTATTCTTTCAGGCGTCGACATTGAAAACGAAATTAACGAAGGAGTAAGGCGAGCCGGTGAAAAAGGGATTTTGAGGAAATCCATGGTCTCTGATTTCTTGACCGGAAACAACTCCCTGATCCGCTCATCTCCGGCTTCCGTTTATGTTTCTTTGGTCGAAGGAGATAACATCAGCCTGACAGTGCTTCTCAAAGGAGGCGGATCCGAAAATTCGGGACGTTCAAAAATGTTCCTTCCCGACGCCAGTGAAAATGACATGTATGAATTCGTCGAAGAAACAGTCCGCAAACATGGATTAAATGCCTGCCCTCCGCTGATAATAGGAATAGGCACCGGCGGAACTGCTGACCGCGCATCTTTTTTGTCTTTGAAATCTCTCCTGAGGGATTTGGGTACCCGCAATCCTGACCCCGGAATGGCAGACATTGAAATGAAATGGCTCGAAAAAATAAATTCTATCGGCATAGGTCCTGCAGGTTTCGGAGGCCGCCCGACGGCTCTCGACCTTTTCATTGAAACTTTTCCCCGGCACATTTCGACATACCCCGTTTCAGTATCTTTTCTATGCTGTGCCGCGAGAAAGGCTCGCGCCGTGATATGACCGTTCGCAGTCTCGATTTTCCGGTCAAAAACGAAGAATCTCTGAAGGAGCTGAAATGCGCCGATCGGGTATTAATATACGGAAATGTAATCGCCGCCAGAGACTCTACTTTATCGGAAATAATTCCGCGGATTAAAGCAAACGAAAACCTGCCATTTCAAATTCCCGGTTCATGTTTGTTTCTCAGTTCGGTTTCGGTGATAGACAAAAGCAACAATAAATTCGCAGTCGGACCTACTTCAACATACAGAATGGAAAGCAATCTATCCCTTCTTCTTTCCTTCGGACTTAAAGCCGTCATCGGCAAAGGAGCGGTTTCAGATGCATTTTTGTCAGAAATGCTCCGCATGGGCTGTGTTTATCTCGGTTTTCCGGGAGGACTTTCCGCTCTGATTTCGAGAACAGTCAAAGACGCGACAACACTGTCCCACGGTCATCTTGGAAACGAAGCGCTTTGCGAACTGACTGTTTCTGAAATGCCTTCTATTGTCTTCGCGGATCTTTGGGGCGATTACATTTTTCGCGGTTAACCAACCCGCTGCTTTTTCACGCTTTCGGTTATCCACGATAAATAATCTTCGTTTCCCCCCGATATCTCAAAAGCGGTTACGCACGGGCATTCGTAACTGTGAAGCTTTTTGACTTCAGACGTCAAAGGTTCAAGCAGTTCAGAAGTCGTCTTGGCTATAATAACGGCTTCTTTCGATTTTTCGATTCTGCCTTTCCAATGATAAAATGACTTGACTCCGTCAATTATATTCGCGCATGCCGCGAGCCTTTTTGAGACAAGCGCTTTTGATATCTTTTCGGCTTCAACAATATTTTCCGCCGTCATGTAAACCAATATCGTTTTCATTTTACTCCTTACAACAACTTTTTATTCTTTCTGCATACAATCTGCATTCGTCGTTGCCTGTTTTCTTATAAACTGATTCGAATATCCTTAAAGCTTTGTTCCTGAATTCGTCTGGTGAAACAGGCGATGAAAAACCGCAATCTTCTTTCGTCAGAGACCACAAATAATAATAAGCCTTGGCGCTGACACTTTGATCGCTGGAATTCTCGGCCAGGTCAACGAGTTTTCTGAAACAAAGAATTTTATTTTTTTCATTTTTTGTCAGTGAAAAATTGCACGCACATTTGGTTATATCGGCCAACGGAATTAAATTCGAAATTTTCAGCTTTTCAGCTTCAAGGCCCGCTTTTCCGAGTGTTTTTAAAGCTTTAGTGTGCATTCCGTTGTCAAGAAGAAGGAAAGCTTTTTCGATCCTGAAAAAACATGAATAGTATTTGACTTTCATCTTCTCCAGTTTATCAATGGCTTGTGTAAACAGTCTGAGTGCTTTTTTGAAATTCTTCTTCCTCCATTCTATTTTTGCGTATATGCCGAGACTGACCGCATGACTTCTCCTGTCGGTTGATTTTAATGAATATTGGGCAAATTCGTTCAGTGCTCTTTCAGCCTCTTCGTATCTTCCAAGGGAGACGAATACTGAAGCGACGTTGATGAGGGGAAACTTTGCCCCCAGGTCGTCTCCCATCTCGATCGATATCTTTATCTGCTCCCGGAAATAATCCAGTGCCTTTTCGTATTTGTTCATTGCCAAATAAACACCGGCCAGGTTTCCTAAAGTTCTAGCCTCTGCGTGTCTGTATCCGGTTTTTTTCGACAGTCTCATTATTTTCAAAAATATCTTCCTGGCACTCCGGTAATCACCCAGATCGTCGTACATAATTCCGATGTTTCCAAGTCCTCTCATCTCCTGATAGAGGTTTTTCTGTTTTCTCGCAATATTTATATGGGCAGAAATATATTTTTTTGCTTTTTCATATTCTCCCTTGTAATAATGCAGAAGTCCTATGCTTCCTGAAACTTTTCCGGTTTCCGCTTCTTTTTTGTTTTTTTTGTAATAATTCAAAGCAGAAGTTAAAAGTGAAAGCGCTTCAGAATAATTCCCCCTGTCCATATAAAATTCACCCAGCGAATAATCGCTCAAAGCTCGTATTTCAGAGGAACTTTCTTTTCTGCTCAAGCGTCTTGCTTCTTTAAGATACTTTCCGGCTCTAGTCGTCTCGCCAATATTCTGGTAATAAGTTCCAACATCTATCATGACCATTACCTTCAGTTTTTTATCCGGCAGAATAATCGCCGATTCTAACGCCTTGAGAATCAGTGTAATACCTTCCCGCCATTTTCCGGACTGCCATTTTACGTAAGCTTTGTTTTTCAAATAGAGAGTCTTGTCTCTTATCAGCTCAGTCTTGTTTTCTGCCTTGTAAATCTTTTTCTCAGTAATCTCTATGAGTCGGCGGAAATAATAAGCCGCCTCTTCATTTCTGTAATTCCGCTTTGCCTGTTCAGCGGCTAATTTCAGATACTTGATTGAATTTGTTTCATCCGAAGCTTTTTCAAAATGATACGCGAGTTCAGCGTAAACATTTTTCAGGGACATTTTGTTTATTTTTTCAATCGCCCTGCCCGCAGTCGAATGAAGTCTTCTCAGGTCCTTTTTTAATTGTATCCCGTAGACAGTTTCTCTTATCATCGCATGCCTGAAATTGTATTTACTTCCCGAATATTTCGTCCACAAAAACTGATTCTCACCTTCAAAAAGGTGGGAATCGATGTCATAACCCCCGAGCATTTCGGTGAGAACGTCCGATGAAAACTCCGTACCGAGTATTGTTGCGGCTTTTACAACAGTTTTAAGTTCCGGAGTCAGTCTGTCGATTCTCGAAACTATCAGATTGTTAACGTCTGAGGGTATTTCAAATTCAAGTCTTGTCTCGTCAAAATTCCCGGCGTCGACACCTCTTTCAGCCATGTAATGTATTATTTGCTCAATGAAAAAAGGATTTCCCCCGCTAAATCTTTCTATAAAATCGAGGAAAGCGCTCCCGATTTCCAGTCCAGGGACGACAGATTTTGAAAGAAGTGTAATTTCAGGTAAACTGAAATTCCGGATTTGTAAACGTAATCTCACATATTCTTTGGGGACTGTATCAAGAGCGCTGCTTTTGTCAGACAGTCTTTTTTCTGTGATTACTGCAAACGGATATTTTTCGACATTGACAAACAATCTCCTCAGCAAAATAAGCATGTCTTCATCGATCCACTGACTGTCATCAATTTCGAGTACGAGGGGTTTTATCAGCGAAGCGCCTTTGATGATACTCTTAATTGCCACCACGGTAGCTTCAAACCTGCTTTTCTCAGGAAGCGCTTCAAAATATGTGTTTCTGACGCTAATTCCGCAAAATGACGCGAAAATATGTTTTCTGCTTTCTATTTCATTTTTAATTTCTGTTTCAGGAATTTTTTCAAGAAATTCTCTGAATTTTTTTTCAAATCCTGCTTTAACCTGCTTCAGATCTCCGTTCTCTTCGTATTCGATCAAATCTTTAATCATGCGCTGAACCGGTCCGTAGCTTTTTCTTAACACCTCGTCGCAAGGCATGTAAATCCATGATATTTCGTTTACAAAATTCATTTTCTTTTGAGCGCTTTTTTTTATTTCCGACACCAGTCGGGTTTTTCCCACGCCAGGTTCGCCTTCAACAACAGCGACGCCGGCGTTTTCTTTTTCTTTAAGTTTAAGCAGGAAATCGATCAGTTTTTTCTTCTCTTTTTCTCTGCCTACGATTGATCCGGAAAATGTCACGGCTTGCCTTTCGGAGACTGCATTTAAGACATAGGTATTTATATCTTCTGCCTTTCCTTTGAATCTATACTCTCCCAAAAACGAAAAAACGAATCCTTTCACTTTTGAAAGGTTTTCATCGACCAAAATCTGATCCCAACAGGCGCGGTTGAGCATCCTCGCCGCGAGATTTGTCGTATCGCCCAGGCACATGAATTCTTTTCTCTCAGAACCACCGTTGAATCCGCAGTAGCAGGTTCCTTTTGAAGCCCCGCATTTGATCCTGATTTTTCCCTTTGCCCAGTCAGCTAAAGCCAGTAAAAAACTCATTGCCTTTGAGTCATTTCGTTCATAAGAGACCGGAGCGCCGAAAAAGATTACGACAGACGGATCAGAATTCAAGAAATCCACGTGCGGGTGAGAAAATCCGTATTCTTTCTTCATTGAAAGGATTTTAGAAGTAAGAGCGTCAATGGTTTTGCTTTTTTTACAGGAGATGAAAACCGAAATTACTTCTCTGAATTCCGGAATCATAAATCCGAACTCATGTTCTCCCGTAAAACTCTTTATTAACTTTTCCGGCCACGAATTTTTCGGATGCTGATCTGCTTCAAACTTTCTGTCAATTTTGTCATGCAATGCCATGAGATTACAGTTCTTCGTATCGTTAAATCCGGTGCCTTCGCAACCGGAAAATTCTTGCATGCCTCTTTCGGCGCAAATTGAACCCGGTTCGGCCGATTTCTGGGCCGCGACGGCTTTTTCTATCGCTTTTCCCCGGAAGTAAAAAATTTTTTCGTTTTCATGTTCAATTATTTTCCAGAATACTTTACCTTGACCCAATCCTATTCTCACAGAAAAATTGAACGTACCGAATTCAGTTTCGACTATACTTATTTTTTTCAATTCGTCTTTCAATTTTATCGCAACGGCAAGGCATATTGAGGCACAGCTGTGTTTTCCGGATCCCTGTTCATTAAAAACCGCCGTGAAAGAATCTCCTGCGAAAGATGAAACAAAACCTTCTGATTCGTATATCAAATCGAGAGATTTGTCGAACAAACCGGTCGTCATTTCAGAAATCACTTCAGTTCCTTCTTTACCGTGTTTAATAAGTTCGCTCGTCATCTCGGTAAAACCTTTGATGTCAACCGACATAACGGCTCCGTTGAAAGAACCGCGTTTTTTACCAAACGTATAACCGTCGAGTATAATTTCAGGTACGAATGTGTTCATATTTCAGGTCACTAGTGTCCTAATAAAATCATTATAAATTGAAGAGATTCATTTGTCCACAAGGGTCTCTGGCATTTAGGGGATTGTCGGGATT
>JAFGSQ010000065.1 GCA_016934535.1 candidate division WOR-3 bacterium | reverse complement strand
GCGGGAGAGGGATTTGAACCCTCGGCCTCTGGGTTATGAGCCCAGCGAGCTACCACTGCTCCATCCCGCGACGCAAAATTATTACAAAGATTATATTTGATTTTTCAGCGATGTCAATTAAAATAAGAAAAAATGTTCCGGTCAATCGTCGTCGTTTAAAAAGTACGAAGGAGAATAGACGGTTATCTCCTCTCCCGACAAGACGATAACAGCCTCTGAACCAAAATATATTTTTTCCCCGGTTTCGATTTTTGTTGAAGCGCCTGTCCGGGATACAATAGCCGAAATCAGAAAATCTTTGTCGATTTTAAGTTCTTCGGACAATTCAGAAAGTTTAATTTTCCGTTTTGACTCGCCGTTCAAAAATTTCCTGGCGAAAAGGTCAGGATCGTTTTTTCCCCAAAACACTTCTCCCTTTTCGCCGTATTCTCCTGACAACAACACGTAATCGTTCTTGAAATAGTATTTCTGCATGTCAGATATTTTGACAGGCGCGATATATTTGACGAGTAGAAAATCAAAAGTTTCAAAATCGTAGTCAAAAAAAATCTTTTCCGGTTCGTACGGAAATATGTTTATTTTTTCAACGCTCCACACGTTGAAGAAACATGCAAACATTTCAGTAAACGGCACAAATCCTTCGTGAGACAAAAAGGAACGGTCATCGTCGGAAGATTTTCTCGTTATAATGAGTTTTGAACAATTGGATACCGGTTTCTCGTCAGTCAATTCAGATAAAAAAGTGACCGTGAGAAAATATTCATTCGTGCTCTCGTTTCTGTCTATCACGACGTACCCGTTTTCATCGTCGATTTTTCTTGATTCGGGATTAATGGACAAATTTTCAGAAATTTTTTCGACCAAAACGCCCGCTTTTTCCAGATCGAGCTGAATTGTTTCAGTGATAGCGTACGCGCCTTTGAAATCAAAAAAATATTTTTCAAGATCGAAAAATTTTCCGTCGGATAAATTCTGGCTGTTCATCAGGAATTATCTGGCTGGGGTGCAGGGATTTGAACCCCAATAGCGTGATCCAGAGTCACGAGTCCTGCCATTGGACGACACCCCAGTGTTCGAATTTGAAAAGAATATAATTGAATTCTTTATTTGTCAATTCCCAAACATTTTTTTTTACTGTCAAAAAAGGTTTAGATTAACAATCTTCCTATTCGTGTCCATTTCACCCATTTCCACGGCGCGATCACTTTTTCGTTTTCCTTCATGTTGAAAGAGAAATACAATATCAGGGGTTTGCCCCTGAGTTCTTTTGCCGGGACCGGACCCCACGCTCTCGAGTCGTCCGAATTGTCCCTGTTGTCGCCCAACATCAGGTATTGTCCCCGGGGAACGACGATCGGTCCGAAATTGTCTCTTATGTAAGGGAAAATAGCCCCTTCGTGAAATTTTCTTTCTTCCCAAAGTTTCTGGTATTCTTCGATGGTCAAAGATGCGCCAAGCTGTGTCTGAAAAAGGGAGGGAAAAATTCTGTCGTCTGAAAACACTGTGTAGTCTTCTTCGAGGCTTTTTCCGTTAATGTACACTTTTTTATCAATTATCCTCACCGTGTCGCCGGGCAATCCTATACACCTTTTCACAAAATCCCTGCCGTCTATCGGATACCTGAAAGCGATTATGTCTCCCCTTTTGGGATCGGCGAACTTGAACAGATGAAGATTCCAGAGCTCTTCATTTCCTCTGTGATAAGCAATCCTGGGGCCGAGGGAGAGTCTTTCGACGAAAAGAAAATCGCCTACCAGAAGCGTATTTACCATGCTCGGAGTCGGAATTCTGAAAGACTGTATCAAAACCAGCCTGACTATCAAAACGAAATATACCGCCACTGCTATTGATTCTATCCATTCCCTGGTCGAACTGAAATTTTCCTTTGATTTTCTGCTTTTTCTGAACAACATACCTTCACTTCCTGGTTATACCGAAAAATCCCTGAATTTTCATGAGAATCGAAGTTTTTTCTTTTTCGTCATGAACGCTGTCGAGCTCAGAATACTTCGGATCGCCGAGCCTTTCAAGTTCTTTTTTTCTTCCCAGAAGTTTTTCACTTAGAGAAAAAGCTATCTTGGGATTCGCGACAAGTATCTGTTTGAAAGCGTTTTTATTTATAAGGATCACCTCGACTTCAGTGAACGCCTTTACGGTCGCGCTCCTCCTTTCGCCGGTCAAGAGTGACATCTCCCCTACAAAGTCGAGAGGTCCGAGTTTAGCGACGAATTTATGAGATCCGTCCTCCCCTTTCTTCTCAACAACCACCTCGCCTTTGGTGATTATGAACATTGAATCGCCTTCGTCTTCCTGCCTTATGATTATGTCTCCCTGGCCGTAGGACACTCTCGGAGAATTCTTCGCCAGAAGCATTATGTCCTCCGATTCCAGCGGCTCGAAAATAGCTATTCTTTTGAGAGTTTCGACTGTTTCCTGTATCCTTATTTCGACCGAAGCGGCATGGGACTCGTAATTCTTTATCTGTCTTATCGGGAAAGGTATATCAATGCTGTTCCTCTTGAATGAATACCAGATTTTAGTCATGACCTCGTCCTGGGCCTGATGTATCTCTGCGTAATCTTTTATCCAGAACTTAAGCTTGTAATTTATAGAAGAATCCCCGTAATTTGTCAGCCAGCACAGAGGCCGGGGCTCTTTTTTAGCGAGCTTGGATTCGAGGGCGCACTGAATGATTATATTTTTTACTTTTTCGGGTGAATTTTCGTACGACACTCCGACATTGATCTCGACAGCCTTGTTTCTCTGAGGTCTCGAGAAATTGATTATTTTTTCAGAACTCACTTTCGAATTCGGTATTGTTATCAGGTCGTCCTGCCTTGTGTGTATGGTAGTCGATCTCCATGTGATATCAATGACCCATCCCTCTTCTTCACCGACTTTTATCCAGTCTCCGTGCTTGAACGGCGATTCCATGTTCAAGGCTATACCGGAAAGAAGATTTCCGAGAGTTTCCTGAAGTGCAAAACCGAGGACACCGGCCAGGACCGCGGACGTAACTGAAATACCCTTCAGTTCCATCTTGAAGTGGAAATGAAGTATAAGTAATACGAAAATGACCACCAGGACGAATTTTATTATGTTCCTGAGGACGCCGGGAATTATTCTGGCGGATTGTCCTTTGTAGTGAGTCTGTCCCGACAAAAAGAAATCCGCAAGGTCCGCCAAAAGATATGAGCCGATTACAAGTACGGCTCCTGAGAAAAGATTGCCCAGAATTATGCCGATTCTGGCTGGAAATATCAGGTCCGAAAGTACAAGACTGAGCAACCATAGAAAAAGAAAAAAAACGAGCGCGTGAATAAAAAACTTGTTCTTTAAGAGAAACCTGTGCTTGAAAGTTTTAGCCATCAGAAGTTCCAGGACGAACCATCCGATAAAAGTGGCGGCGATTTTCAGAGTCAAAAAAGAAAAAAGCATTAAATTACCTCATCACAGTGAATTTATTTGAGTAAACTTCTTCGCCAGAGTCAAACATTAAAAAATATACTCCGGATATGTCCGTCAAAAACTCGGCTTGTTGATCCGGTTGAACTCTTTTTTCAAAAAGCACTCTGCCGGTTTGGTCAAAGACGCGAAGTACTCCGGGAATCTCGGCGTAATACCTGAAACCGTTACTCATGTACTCTACAGGACAGCGGTCGAAAACCGGTTCAGCAGTCTCTTCGACATCTGTCAGAGAAAAATTGTCCCTGATAGCGCCAGTGTTGTCTATGGCCGTGATACTCAGCGTATTGCCGTTTACTTCGATAAGGCAGAAATGGTGGTAATCTCCGCCATATCCTCCCACGATACTTCCCCCCGCGCCTCCTGAAATGAGCTGATTAACGCAGGTTATCGTGTCCGGAAGAGGTCTGCCGAAAAAGTCACGGTTATAAAGATGTATGTGACCGGCCATGTCGAGTATGACTCCGTTGTCTCTCAAAACTTTCCAGTAAGCGTCTCGTTCTTCGGGATGCTCGCCCAAAAAACCGTAGAGGTCGCCCGCTGTTGACCATGCGTGTTCGTGATGGGCGGTGATTTTAAAGCGCGATTGGCCGGTCGAAATATTTTGAACGAGCCAGTTTCTCTGGACTACGTCAATTATCTCCGGATTGTCGTAATAATCGGAATCGAGAATGTAAAAAGTGACGTCTCCCCAACCGAAAAAGTAGACGAGTTCATCATAAAATTCAGGCATGGGCGCATTACGGGGCATTTCGAATTCGTCGGCAAGAATGTCTCCTCCGTTGAAGTTGTGATACCAGGTGTTGACGTCATGATTGCCTATAACCATGAATACCGGCCTGTTGAATGCAATCGTGTCGGTGGCAATTTTAAAATTGTCCCACTGCTGTCTGACCTCGGATTGATAGTATGAGTTGTGAATTCCGTCGCCTAAAAAAAGGACGAAATCGGGGTCGTAGGCGCAGATATTGGCTATGTTGGCCGTAAACTCCGGTGGTATTCCTCCTGATCCCGCCGTGCAGTGGGCGTCCCCCAAAACTGCGAATGTAAAACTTTCGCCTGGTGCGGCTGGCATTCTGAACACCCTTTCGGGTGTCTGGACTGTGTCTTGAGCATTTTGGATTTTTACGGAGTATTTCCAGGACCTCGTCGCGTTGAAATGCCTGAGAACGACGGAATGGAATGTGTCCGGAGAACTGCAATACGCGGTCTCTGACATAATCCCGCTATCCTCGCCATACATCACCTGAAGAAAACATGAATCGTCTGTCTCGGCTGTAATAAAAACGGAATCCCTGAATACGGAAGAAATTCTCGGCCCGTGAACAAACGACAGTGCCTGGATGTCCATAAAAATAAGCATTGCAAAAACGATTGGTCTGAGTCTTTTCATAGAGAGATTATATCGGAGAGGCGGTAAAAAACAATTTAAAAAGAAAAATGCCGGGACTGGGACTTGAACCCAGACGAGATTTCTCCCGCCAGCCCCTCAAGCTGGTGCGTCTGCCAATTCCGCCACCCCGGCAAAAAAAGTATTCTATGTTCAAAGAGCGAATATATCCAAATATCCGTCAATTTTTACAACAGAACAACTCATCAGTCAAGATTTTTTATCCGTTAAGAGTTACTCGTTCTTGACCTTTCATATTTCATCTGCTAACATAATAAGTTAAAACTAAGGAGGTAGTATGAAAAAGCTAACATTAGCAACCGTGATGTGTCTGGTTCTTGTTTTTGCAGTTGGTTGTTCGATGATGGGAAACAGCCAGAAAATTCTCGATGATCTCAAAACAGCTCAGACAAAGATTGAAGACCTGACTAAAGAAAATGCGACTCTCACTGATAAAGTCGCGACTCTCGAAACCCAGATCGAAGATTTCGGCGATATGGATATTGAAGAAATCCAAGAAGAGATGGACGCTTTGAATGAAGAAATTGCTACTTTAAAAACTACAAATGATTCACTGATACAAGTCATTGAAAAACTCAAAGCAGGTTCGACTTCTGGCGGCGGCTCATCAGGCGGCGGTGGTCATCCGACGATACCGATTACTCCAATAAAGTAAAGGCTTGAAGCATAATGAAACAAGGACCATTTATTCTTGCGATTTTACTTATTGCAGTATTATTTGCTGGTTGTTCAAACAATGCACAATTGGAACAGCTTCGTCAAGAACTCAAGATATATCAGGATAAATCAATCCAATATGAGGCAAAGATTTCCGAGTTGGAAACAGAACTGGCAAAATACAGCAATATAACAATTGACAGTGTCGGATTGTCAGAAATTCAGGATGATATACTAAGATTACGCGAAGAAAATGTCGTGTTAAAAAGAGCCAATGACTCTCTCGACAGCGTTATATACGGATTGCATAATCCTGACAAACCGCCTTTGCAAACACACCCTACAATTCCTATTGTTCCAATAAAATAAAAGGAGGAAAGATGAAGAAAATATTATTGTTGGTCATTGCTGTAGCTTCGTTAGCAGTTTTTGGCTGTACCAAAGACGACAGTCCGACAAATCCAGGCGGTGGAACTGCTGCAGCACCTACTAATGTTGCCATCGATGCGACAATGGATGGGATGGGATTAGTAATCACTTGGTATGCAGTCACAAATGCTGATTCATACCAGATCGAATACCCCGGAACAAAAGGTTATGCCGTTGTGACAGGCACAAGTTATACGCACAACAATCCGACAGAACTCGGATCATACAGAGTGAGAACTTTTGTAGACAATGATACGAGCACTTGGTCTTCATCTGTTACAACAAATCCGGTCGAACAATCGGGTTTCCACATAGGTGAATGGACTCACAGTTCTTATCTTTCATGTTTTTACTGGGACAATTCAGGTAACGGTTATTTGATGTCTTCACAAGCGACGGGAAATCCACCATACAACGCATCATTAATCGATATATTCCTGTACGATAATAACACTTCAAACAATTTATATTTTGTTGGGGGTCAAACTTCTCCTTCAACTGGCACAAAAACAACATACCTGGCAAGTGATGTAAACGGCACATATACACATTTCGCACCTCCGACTGGTTTAAATCCTCCTGCATGGGCAGCTATAACCCAGATTCCTCTTAATACAACGAATTATTTCTGGGTAGAACTATCAAATGGTCATTATGTCAGAATTCTTGTAACTTCACTTAACACAAAAGACCTTTATTTCCGTTACTGGTGGCAGCCCGTCCAGGGTTTCCGCGGAGCTTTCTAGACATCACAAAAACAAAAAAAGGGCAAGATCACTCTTGCCCTTTTTTTGTTTTCAATTTTCTTGTTATTCAAAAATCGCGAATTTGCCCTTGTGAAGAGTTTTTCCCCCGCTGTTTATTACTAAGAAGTATGTCCCGCTCGATATGTCTGAACTGTTTCTTTCCCATCTGTAATTTGCTATACCGGAATTGAAGAAAACACTGTTTTCTTCAGAAACTTTTCTTCCGTTAATGTCGAAAATTGATATGTCGAGATTGGCATCATTTTCAAGAACAAAAGAAAATTCAACTCCTCCGCTTAAATTATTTACTTGAAAATTTGTAATATCGTGTCCAGAAATTTCTACTTCCGAGAGCTGTTCATAAGGTGTCAAAACTGGATTGGATTTGTAAGTGAGATAGGGATAATAATTATCGGGGTTCGTCATCGAAGATGTGTATGTGCCCAGATATACCTGACCCGTGTTGTTGTTAGAATTTACTACTTTTACGTATTCAGCGACACCGTAACCGTAAAAGTTCAAAGGATGTTCATAATATGATTTAAAACACTAGTGTCCTAATAAAATCATTATAAATTGAAGAGATTCATTTGTCCACAAGGGTCTCTGGCATTTAGGGGATTGTCGGGATTC
>JAFGSQ010000064.1 GCA_016934535.1 candidate division WOR-3 bacterium | reverse complement strand
GTTGTCTCGTTGCTCAGCTCTATCAGTTTCTCGTTGCTTCGGTCTATCTCCGAACTTAAGCCGGCGTTCCTCCCCTTCAGCTCCGATACCGACACCTCCAGCTCCGATCGCTCCTTCTCGAGCCTGCCTGATTTTTGGGATTCCTCGAGGATTTTCCATGCAATTTCATCTTTTTCTTTCTCGAGGAGAGCTTTTCTTTCCAATATCTCTGCTAGCGATTTTTTTTCTTTTTCAGTATTTTCCTTAAGCGTTGAAAGTTCGGATTCGTAAGAACTCAGGTTGTTCTCTATTTCACGTTTTTTGTCGCTGATTTCTTTTTCAGCCGAACCTATATCATTCAGCAGGTCATTCAGAATTTTTTCCGATACTTCGGCTTCTTCTTTAAAAGACGCGATGGTTTCGTTCAGGTTGTTCAGTTCTATCTCGACGTTGTCTCTTCGCATGGAAAGCTCTGAACTTTCATTCTCCAATTTTTCTTTTTCACTTATCAGGTTCCGAAGCGTCTCTTTGCATTTTTCGGTTTCCGATTCAAGCTTTTCAATGTCTTCTCCAAGGAGAGTCAATTTGCTTTGCTTTATTTTGTAATTTTCTTCCAGCTCAGTGATTTCATTTTTCTTCGAAGAGATTTCCTGCTCGATGAAGTCTTTCTCCATAGATGTTGATCCTGCTTCCATCTGGAGTCTGTCGAATTCAGCTTGAAGCTCCGCGTTGCGTTTTTCATCAGCTTCGCAGATTTCTTTTAAACGATCCCTCTCTTCCGTCAAAGCCGAGATTTCTTCCGAAGTTATTTTCTTTGTCCGACTCAGCGAAGTAATCTCGTTTTTGACTATGTCTATATCTATCATGGTACGTTCTCTCTGCTGAAAAATGCCGTCCAAAGCCATCTGGTTTTCTTCGATTATTTTTCTGCCTTTTTCTATCTCAGAATGCATCTCATCGAGAGAGCTTTTTTTCTCCGCGAGTTCGTCACCAACCTTTTCGAGTTCTTTGATTTTCTCTTTTTTTTCACCTGCGAGAGAATCAATCTCAGCTGAATACTGCATGATTTTTTCCGAAAGACTCTCAATGTGATTTTCAACTTCAGTCAGGTTGCCGGTTTCTTCTTCCTTTCTTTTTTTCAGAATTGAAATTTCTTCATTGAGATTTTTAGTTTCTTTTTCGGCGGAAAGCTTTTCTTCTGAAATTCTATAAATGTCTGATTCGAGGTCTTTTATTATCGCCTCAAGGTCTTCGGATTCGCAGGAAAGTTTTTCCGTTTCTCTTTTCTTTTCTTCAGCGAGGGATTTAAGGTTTTCGTATTCTTCGGCTTTTTCTTTTACTGTGCTTTTAATTTTTTCCCATTCGTCAATTTCACTGACGATGCTGTCCCTTTTTTCGATGAGTTCCCTTATGCTCTCTTCGAGAACTTTGTTTTCCTGCTCTTGTAAATGATCTCTGTGAGCCTGATCGAATCCTTCCATAAGACTCGAAGACATTTCGTCGGCTATGTCGTCTATTTTCTCTGATTTTTCATTGCCGGGGACATCATTCATTCATTTTCTCCCTGGGGTGGCACGTCTTCAAAATCTCTTTAAGCGTGTCCCTGTCGAGCTCCGTATATATCTGCGTCGTGCTGATCGAAGAATGACCTAAAAGCTCCTGTACCGCTCTTAAATCCGCTCCTCCTTTTAGAAGGTGCGTGGCAAAAGAATGCCTCAGCGTGTGAGGATGAATGTCTTTTCTTATTCCCGCTTCTTTAGCCGCTCTTTTGAGTCTTATCCAAATCATCTGCCTTGAGATCGGCCTTCCTCTCGAACTCAAAAACACTTTGTCGGAATCCTTTTTGCCGTTCAGCAGTTTCGGTCTTGCCGCTTCCAGGTATTTTTTTAAAGCCAAAGCGGCGCAATCGCCGAAGGGGATGAGCCTTTCTTTGTTACCCTTTCCGGTTATTCTTACCAGCTGTTCATCCCACATCAGTGAGTTGAACTTCATTGAACATATCTCGGAAACTCTCAATCCGGAGGAATAAATAAGCTCGAAAATTGCCCTGTCTCTTACGTTTTCGGGCGTTTTCTCCCCGATTGTTTTGAAAATTTTTTCGATTTCGTCTATCGAAAGCGGTGAGGGAAGGGTTCTTTTGCTCCGTGAAACAACGAGATCTGAAGCCGGGTTGAACTGGATGATTTCATTATTTTTAAGAAAACTGAAAAAATGATTTATCGAAGAAACTTTTCTGCTCAGTGAAGCGCGCTTGAGTCCTGATTCCGCCATCTTTTCTGAAAAATCCAGCATGTGTTCAAACTTAATGCTTTCCGGACATAATTTCATACCGACACAGAAGTCTGAAAGTTGTTTTATGTCATTTTTGTAAGCGTTAAGAGTGTTCGGGCTGGCGCCCTTTTCAAAAATCAGGAACTGAATGAAATCTTCATTCATTTTTTTCCACTTACTTTTGACATCCTCCATCGTGTCTCCTTTCTTCACACTTCAACGAAACCTTCGCCGTTATCAGGTATGCCGGCCGGTATTCCGGTTTCGTCGATCTTTGCTTTCAGCGCTTCCATCTGATTAATTTCGCCGTGAACGAGTAAGGTTTTCCCGGGATTGACTTCTTTTATAAAATTAAAAAGCTCTGTTCCATCAGCGTGAGCGCTCCATTCGTTGTTCGTCAGGACTTCGGCTCTCACTTCGTAATCCTTTCCGAATATTTTTATTTCCTTCATTCCGTCTGCTATTCTCCTTCCGAGAGTGTTGACGGCCTGAAAACTAACTATCAAAATCACGTTTTTTTCGTCTTCAATGTTATTTTTGAGGTGGTGAACTATCCTGCCGCCCTCGCACATGCCACTGGCCGATATAATAATTATCGGACCCTCTTTTTCGTTCAATTCTTTGGACTGTTCGACGCTTTTTGTGTATTTAAGTTTTCCAAAGCCGAAAGGATCTCCGTCTTTTGCCATCATTTCCATGGATTTTTCGTCAAGTTCGTAGAAGTGCTGTCTGTAAATCTCCGTGACGTTTGTCGAAAGGGGACTGTCCACGAATATTTCTATGGTCGAAGGAATTCTCCTTTCAAGCATCAGTTCGTGAAGCGTATAGACAATATCCTGAGTCCTTCCTACCGAAAAAGCAGGTATTATAAGTTTTCCACTTGTTCGGCTTATTTTTTCCACGGCAAAGACCATCCTATCCTTCGCTTCTTCAAAACCGTGGTGTTTTTTTCCTCCGTAAGTGCTTTCAATGAGAAGGCAATCTATTTTTGTATCTTTTACATGTTCCGGGTCTTTCAGCAGAGGTGCGTTCATCCTCCCGAGATCGCCTGAAAAAAGCAGGGTTTTGTCTTTTTCAGATACCTCAACCATAGCTGAACCGAGAATGTGTCCCGCTCTCAAAAATCTCGCTGTCAGTCCTGAAGCGGCTTCGAAAGGTTCTCCGAAATTCTTGACCTTGACCAGTTCAAACACGGCTTCGACATCTTCGCCTGTGTAAAGAGGCACTATCTCGGGGTCTTCCGCCTTTTTTTTTCTGTTGATGTATTCGGCGTCCTTGAACTGAAGATGGGCGCTGTCCAAGAGAAGCAATTCCGTCAATTCTCTCGTAGCTGGAGTCATGAAGATGTGCCCTCTGAAACCCTTTTTTACAAAATAAGGAAGCAATCCGCAATGGTCTATGTGCGCGTGAGATATCACAACGCTTTCCACGGACGAAGGGTCTGTTTTTAAATTTCTGTTGAGGGAATTCGAATCGGCTCTTTTTCCCTGATATAGGCCGCAATCGAGAATGCATTTAACATTACGTGAAGACTCCAAAAGATGCATGGAGCCGGTCACGGTTCTAACGGCTCCTAATGGTTTGATTTTCAAGCGGTGCCCTCGCGAAATTTAAATGATATTCATAGCAAACTCGCCAATACATTTTAATGATAATATGTAAAGATAATATGTCAACTGATTTCCCCGTGAGTCTTTCACAGGTTTTACTTTATACAGCATAAGGCAGATTGGGCTTTTGAAATCGCGTCTAATTTGATATTTTTACTCTTATGATGTCTCATTCCAAAAACACTTCGGAAACGAAAAACCTGCTCAAGAGTGCCGGGAAATTTTCTTTCGGAGTTTTTATAAGCAGGATTCTCGGCCTCATCAGGGAAATTGTTTACGCAGTGCTTTACGGAGCAGGCGCTTCCATGGACGCTTTCAGAACAGCTTACATAATACCCGGTTTGATACTTGAGTTCATATCGGAAGGCACGATGAACGCCGCTTTTATTCCGATTTTTTCCGACCTAAACGAAAAAGAAGGAAAGAAAAAAGCGCTGCTGTTCGCGATCAACCTTTTCAATATCCTGCTCGTGCTTTCGAGTCTGTTGTGCGCCCTCGGCATTGTTTTTGCACCTTTAATAGTCTCGGTTTTCGCCGGAGGATATTCCGCTGAAAAGCAGGTTCTGACAGTATCTCTCGTAAGAACTCTTTTTCCTTTGCTAATAATTTCTTCTTCTACTTCTCTCGTAATGGGCTTTTTGAACTATTTCAGGTATTACACAACGACCGGTCTCGCGCCGGCTCTTTGGAACGCGGTCTCTATAATTGTTACACTGCTGCTTTTCAGGGTATTCGGCAGGTCAGGATCCCTCTCTCCCTTCCCTCTCGCAATAGGAATTCTTGCGGGATCGGTGGCTCAATTCGTGGTAATGCTTCCCAAGTCGGTAAAGGAAGGTCTGAAATACAAACTGTATATTTGTCTCTCCGACAAAGCAGTTAAAAAGGCTCTCTGTCTTTTTCTCCCTGTTGCATTAGGATACATCGCGACAAGGATAAACGTCGCAGTCAACCAAGCTTTTGCGACGCACCTCGGCGAAGGCGCGGTCTCACATTACTCTTTCGCCTTCAGGCTTATGACCTTTCCTCTGGGTATTATCGGAGTCAGCCTGGCGACTGTCACTCTTCCCGAGACTGCCAGGCATGCGTCTTCCATGAGAACGGACCTTGTCCTGTCAGCACTCATAAGGTCTTTGAGAATGGCAATGTTTTTCGTATTTCCTGTATGTTTTCTCATGTGGGTTCTGAGATATCATCTAGTGAGAATAATATTCCAGCACGGCATGTTCAGCGCGGAAAGCACTGTTGCCACGGCAGATATACTCGGCTGGTTTCTTATAGGGATTGCTGGCACTTCATTCGTAAAAATCCTTTCCAATACTTTTTATTCAATGAAAGACACTAAAACGCCTGTTGTCGTCAGCTTCTTTTCAAGCGCCGTCAATGTTGTTTCCGTATTTGCTCTTAAGCAAAGAATGGGAATAAACGGTCTTGCTTTGGCTGTTTCCATGGCAAGCATATTTAATTTCCTTTGCCTTCTCATGATGTTTCATTTCAAATTCGCCCGAGTGTCCTTTCCAAAACTCGCCGAGGGAGCTTTTAAAACGCTTTTCGCGTCGGCGCTTCCTGCAACTGTTCTTTATTTCACCCTTCGTTCAGCCGAATTCATTTTCGCTCATTCCTTGAGCCTCAAAACATCTCTTGCCATCGTCTTGGTTTCCGGAGTGCTTTATTTAATCTTTTTCCTCGCACTCGCGAAGACTCTTGAATTCAGAGTCTCCTCATAAATCCCCATGCTTTACATTTTACTTGCTATCATTTCGAGCTCTTGTGTTGCTGTTTTTCTTAAAATCGCAGACCTGCTGGGCTGCGACAGAATGAAGGTGGCTTCTTTCAATTATCTTTCAGCCTTTGCCACGGCGCTTTTTCTGCTTTTTACAGACGGTTTCAATCCGGAAACCGGCGGATCTGCATTCACTTTGATTTTCAAAAATCCGTCAAATTTCTTTTTTATCTGGTCGACCTTTACGGGATTAGCCGGAGGCGTGATGTATTTGTTGGGGTTCTTATCCATACAATCCAGTATACGGGAAAACGGAGTCGCCCTGACGGGCGCACTCTCAAAACTTGGAGTCGTTCTGCCGGTCGTTCTGTCTTATTTTCTTTTCAAAGAGCAAATGTCTTTGCTGAAAACAAACGGTGTTTTGCTTTCTATGGCGGCTGTTTTTTTTCTCTCCTTACCTTCGAAAAAAGAAAAGCTCAGAAAAAAAACCACGCTCATAATTCTCTGGGTTCTTTTAGCCACAGGATTGGCTGAATTTTCCAACAAGCTTTTCGAAAATTATGCTCCCGAAATATACAAAAACCTTTTCCTGGCCACAGTATTCGCGACGGCTTTTTTACTGTCGGCTGTCATGGGCGGTTTCAGGAAAACAGAGAAATTAAAAAAAAACGCCTTAGCCGGTTTTGTGGTAGGAATCCCCAATCTTTTCTCGTCTTTTTTTCTTATATCCTCGTTCAGACAGTATCCCGCCGCTGTGGCATTTTCATTCTATTCAGTGGGAAGTATTCTGCTCATAACGGTTGCCGGAGCGGTATTTTTTAAGGAAAAAATCTCGGCAAAAAAATTCGTTTCTCTGACAGCAATATCGCTTTCGTTGATATTGATGAATTTATGACAAACCGTCTTCTTCAGCCAGTTCGACCAGCGTCGCTCCCCAGGAGCTTCTTTGATCGTTTGCTGTTTCGTAGGATTTGACAAACTCTATCTTTTTCAGGACGGAATGAACTCTGGCCATAAGAACACCTTTCCCTTTTCCATGAATGATCCTCACCTTTTTTATTCCCCTTCTCCTGCATTCTTCAAGATATTCACGAATTAAACTCTCCGTTTCCTTTTTGTCGAAACAGTGAAGATCGAGAGTCCCTTCGACGGGAATTACTACAGGGTGTTTGTTTTCAGGATATTCTACCAAGGATTTACCGGCTTAATAGAGCTGTTAAAAATAATTTCCTTCGAATCTTCTTCTGTCTTTCGAACGACGCGACAGATGTCATCATTTTTGATCATTTTGTTTCCTGAAATGCAATCCGGGCAATTTTCGTACTGTTTTATCCGGTTGTCAATGTTGAGAAAGTTATTTCCCCACGCAAAATTTATCGAACAGAGCCACTATTTCTCCTGGTTTCACATGCACTCCGATTATCGATCCGAGGTTTTCCGACACTTTTTCAAGTTCGTAAGCCGCGATGTCCCAGACGTCTTTTTCAATGTTCTTTTCGGCTCTTTTAATGCTCGATAAAGCTTCCGACGCCAGCAGAGAGGCTCTTTCCGAAACAAACGGGTCTCCGTCTGATGTTTTATTTTCCGCGCTTTCACCCCACAGTTTTGTCGAAATTTCTCTTTTCAGAGAGTCAAGGTTTTCTCCCGTTACTGCCGAGACCGGGAGAATTTCCTCGGGCAAGCGGCCAACTTCTATTGCCAGGTCTGATTTATTAAGAGCGAGCACCCTCTTTTTACCTTCAGTCAAAGCGGAAAACTTCTTCAGGTCGCTTTTCCATTCTGCGACAGCATCGAGAAGAACGATAACCGCGTCAGCTCCTCTCAGCTTATCCAGCAAAATCTCTTTCCCAAGTTTTTCTACGGAATCGAAGTGTTCGTCTCTCAAACCCGCCCCGTCAACAAGTCTGATCATGCCTCCTGGAAAATCGACCTCTTCCCTTATCATGTCTCTTGTCGTCCCAGGCGCATCAGAAACAACAACCCTGTGGCTTCCATAAAACCGGTTAAAAAGGGTTGATTTTCCGGCGTTTGGAGGACCTATTATGAAAACTTGCGGTTTTTCAAAATCTTTCGCCGCAGCAGACGACCAGGACGCTATTTCATCAACGTCATTAAAAGCTTTTTTTAATCTTCCGTAAAAATCCTTCGAAAGTTTCGGATAAGTATCTTCTTCAAGTGCGCATATTTCGAGTTCGGCACGGCAAAGGTCGAGATTTTCGAGCGATTTTTTAACTTTTCGCCCGAGATTTCCTTCCAATGAAGCTCCCGCTCGTCTCAATGAACTTTCGTTCGAGCTATTTATCATTGACAACACACCCTCGACCTGGGAGAGATCCATTTTTCCGTTCATGTAAGCCCTGTAAGTGAATTCACCTCTATCTGCTATTCTGGCTCCCATATCTACGCAGGTCTCGATTAACTTTCGTACGAGATATTGGTTGCCGTGAACGCTGATTTCACAAACGTCTTCGCCGGTGTAAGATCCGGGTTTCGGATAGTAAACAGCCAGGGCAAAATCTTTAACGCCGCCGGACAAAACAATTTTGACCAAAACCGCTTTTCTCGGTTTGAACGTATTTTTTTCCGTGATTTTAGACAGGTAAGCGAGACTATTGCCGCCGCTGATTCTTACGACAGCCACGGCACTTTCCCCGTCCGGTGTTATTCTCGCTATTATGGTGTCAAATAAGTTCACTTCGGGAAGATGACCAGGTCTTTGATGTCCCCATCGCCTTCGCTTCGGCTTTCTACGCCGTCAAAATCCTTGATTATCATGTGTGCTATTCTTCTCTCGTAAGAGTTCAGGTTCTTGATGATATGCTCTTCCGTCAGTAATTCGGCTCTTCGTGCAATTTCGACCACTTTTTCTTTGAAGCTGTCTTCCCTTTTTTTCATGTAATCCTCGGCGTCAATCCTCACCCTGCAACCCTTGAAATCCCTGGACAGCATTTTGTTAACAAGCAGGGTTATTGACTGAATCACCGACCCTTCCCTTCCGATTATCCTGCCTGAATCCTCTTCGGAGAATATGCTTACAAGAAATATATTTTCGCTTTCTTCAGAAATATCAAGGGTCACGCTATCAAATCCCATTAACCTGAGAAGTTCATTTATATTTTCAAAGAGCCAGTTTTTTATGTTTTCGTCCATGTTACTCCGCCCGTTGTTCTTTGGCTATTTTTTCCCTGTATTTGAAAAACAACTGCTGTCCGAGCCCGAAAAGGTTGTATGAAGCCCAATACAAAACAATCGCAGCGGGAAAACCGAGAAAAATATACGTCATGAATATAGGCATTATGTAAGTCAGTGATTTCTGCTGAGGATTTGTGTTTGTCATCTTCTGTTGAAAAAACATCATCACGCCCATCAGAAGCGGCAGAATCCCGATACCCGGCGCGGAAGTAAAAGGCAGGGAAAACGGGATAGTCGCCTCGGGTCTCGAAAGGTCGGGAATCCAGAGAAAACTCTGATTCCTCAGAATAATTGTCGTTCTCATTATCTGATATAAAGCCATGAATACCGGCATCTGAAGAAGCAAAGGCAAACAGCCGCTGAAAGGATTGAAAGCCTCCTGCCTGTACATTTTCATGGTTTCTTCGTTCAACCTTTTCGGATCGCCCTTGTATTTGTCTTTCAATTCCTGCAGTTTGGGCTGAAGATCCTGCATTCTCTTCATTGATTTCTGACTGTAGAGAGAAAGCGGGAGAAAAACTATGTTCATGGCCAGAGAAAATATTATTATGTCGAGCCCGTAATTCGGTATGGCTTTGTTCAGCAATCTCAAAAACCACAACAGGGTCTTGCTTATGGGCCTGAGCCAGCGCCATCCCATTTGAACGTTCTCGTCGAGATGGAATCCCGTCTTCAACAAATGAGTCTCGTCGAGCGGTCCGGTGTAGCAGATAAATTTTACAGTATCAGAGCGTGTGGGACCGAAATGTATATCGGTTTGGTATGGGTGGAAATCGTCGTCGTTTGCGTATGACACGAACTTTACGGGAGAATGAAAATCACTTTCGTCGTCGTTTCTCGGAATAAAAGCTATCATAAAATACTGATCTGCCACTCCCGCCCAAAATGCCGGTTCTTCGTACAGAGCCTTGCCGTCAGCTACGTCTTTCAGGCTCTTCCTGAAATACCTGAATCCGGTCGGGCTCATGGCGACAAAAAACCTGTTTTTACCTGGATCTGATTTTACATCGGGTTCGGTCACCGCCATGCCTTCGAACCACGCCATTGACCAGCTGTATCTCATTCTGTCGCTGAAATCAGTCCAGGCCGATACGTGAAAAGAATACCCTTCGGACGGGATCATGTATCTTATGTAAACACTCTCGTGTGAAGTGTCCATAACTGCTGTGCTTGAAGTGTCTCCGCCCACAGTGTCCAGGAACTCAGATTCGGTCACTCGCAGGATATTCTGAGAAAAAACAAACACCTGCGTGTCCGAAACATTATATGACGTGTCGAGGAAAAAAGGTACTTCAAAGGAATTGAATCTTTGCTTTTTGAGGCTGTCGTCGTTCAGGTAGAATATCAAGCCTTTCTGAGAGACAGCGCTGTCGTTCAGCGGATAAAGGCTGAGCATTTTTTCCGAACCTGATATCCCGTAGTCATGAAGGATTATTCCTGCGACTGAGGCTCCTTTTTCAAGGTTCAGGGAGATGGTTAAATTCTCATTTTCCATGACGAATCCTGAATTTTCAGGCAGTTTCTCGAAAAAAACAGTTTCTCCGCCTCTTGAAGCTGTGTCCTGCGCCGGAATCACCGTTGCCGTGTCCACAATGGCAGTCGTGTCGTCAATTACTTCTGCGGCAGATGTTTCAGCTGCAACAGAACTGTCAACAACCGGAATGTCCTGTTTTTTATTCTTGTTAAAAAACAACTGCCAGGTGATCAGAATTATAAATGAAACAGCTATCGCGATAATTATTCTCAGCTTGTAATCCATTTTACTCCTTCGTTTCAATCGAGAGGATCATATCCTCCTGCGCAGAATGGGTTGCATCTCAAAATCCTCTTCAGAGAGAGGATAACGCCTTTTTTCAGCCCGTATTTCATTAGCGCCTGTTTCGCGTATTCTGAACACGAGGGATAAAACCTGCAAGACCTCGGAAACAAAGGCGAAACAATGTGCCTGTACACTTCAACTGCGAAGATTGCCGCTTTCGCGGTCAGATCAATCCGGCTTTTTTCATTGCCGTTGTCAATTGCTTCTCCAGTTCCGCGAAACTCAGGCAAGCGGCTTCTTTTTTTGCTATGACAATGAACTCGCTGCATAATTTAATCTCAGCAATTCTTTTCATCAGAACAGATTTAAGCCGTCTTCTGAGCTTATTCCTGGCTACGGCGCCTTTGATGCCCTTTCTCAGGCCTATGCTGAACCTTGTTTCTCCTGCAGGTTGATGAATAATGCCGATAAAAGTACAATAATCTTTTTTGCCTTTAGCGAGAAGTTTTTCTATTTCTTTTTTTTTCTTCAGTTTCCCTATAACGCCGTTTTTCATCCTGCAATTTCGGGCACAAGTCTTTTTCTTCCTTTTGCTCTTCTGCTCGACAGTACCTTTCGCCCGTTTCTGGTGCTCATTCTTTTTCTGAAACCGTGTGTTCTCGCTCTTTTCAATCTGCTCGGTTGATATGTCCTTTTCATTTTATCCTCCGGAAAATACTTGGTTGAATCAAAGAAGCAAATTATACCAGCTTCTCGTGAATTGTCAACGCGTTGATTGAAATTCTGTCAATTTAGCGTCAGGCCAGATGCTTTCGAGATTATAGAGTTCTCTCATCTCGGGCACCATTAAATGGACCATGAAATCAGTAAAATCCAGTACTGCCCATTTGCCGTTCCTCGATCCTTCTTCTCTGAAAAAGCTCTTTTCAGTAGATTTTTTTATCGCCTCGTGAATTTTTCTGACCAGGCTTCTGGAATGTACGTCTGAAAGTGTAGTCGCTATGACAATGCCGTCCGTAACAGCTGAAAGCCCTGCTATGTCTATGTAAATTACGTCATAAGCCTTGTTTTCCAGAAGAACTGAAATTACCTGAGCTGTATCACTGTTCATGTCATCCCTGACCCGAACTGCCCATGACGTTGACGTTTTTATCTATAAGTAGTTCTTTTAGCGCTTCTCTCGCGGGACCGAGATAGTCTCTCGGATCGTATTTATCCGGGTTTTTTGCAAGGGCTTCCCTTATTTTTGCTGTCACGACTAGTCTTCCGTCCGTGTCGACGTTTATTTTGCAAACCGAGGATTTGGCGGCTCTTCTCAGTTGTTCTTCAGGTACCCCGGCGGCTCCCTCGAGTTTTCCACCGTATTTGTTTATCATATCTACGTAATCGGCAGGTACGGATGAAGATCCGTGAAGGACGATCGGAAAACCGGGAATCTGCTTGGTGATCTCTTCGAGAATGTCAAATCTTAGCTCAGGCAAAGGTTCTCCGGGTTTCAGCTTGAATTTGTACGCTCCGTGAGATGTGCCTATCGAAATAGCCAGCGAATCCACGTTTGTCTTGCCGACAAATTCTTTGACGTCTTTCGGATCTGTATAAGTCGTAGCCTCTCCTACCACTTCATCTTCGATGCCTGCGAGTACGCCGAGTTCCCCCTCTACCGTGACATCGAAGTTGTGGGCGTATTCGACAACTTTTTTTGTCAACTCGATGTTGTCCTTGAACGACAGAGAGGAACCGTCAATCATAACTGATGAGAAGCCGTACTGAATTGCCGATTGGCAGGTTTCGAAAGAATCGCCGTGATCGAGATGAAGAGCTATAGGGAATTTGGCTTTGAGCTCGTCCCTGACCATTCTGACAGCACCTTCGGCCATATATCTGAGCATTATCGGATTTGCGTATTTTCGGGCTCCTTTTGAAACCTGAAGTATTACGGGCGAATTGGTCTCGGCGCAAGCGAGCATTATCGACTGAAGCTGTTCCATGTTGTTGAAATTATATGCCGGTACAGCGAAACCTGAATCGTATGCTTTTTTGAACATCTCGCGCGTGTTGACAAAACCAAGACTTTTAAATTCAATCATGCTTTCTCCTTATTGTTTCGGTTTACTTTTAAAATTATATCAAAAAAGAAGTCTTTTGCCGAGAGCCGCGATTGGAATAATCTTCTCCATCAGTCAAACGGAACGCTCACTCTGTCAAGAATCCACTTGGCCATATAAAAACCGAACACAGCGGTGACGATGAAAGAGGAGCCGACCGGCTTTTCTTTTGACGGACACACTTCTGTCGAATAGACGACTGGAAAATCGCAGTTTGATTTAAGCTCTTTTCTCATTTTTCTTGCCAGAGGGCAAACTTTCGTTTCGCTCAAAAGCGATATCCTTATCATTGACGGGTCTTTCTTCCAGCCGGCCCCCATGGAAGAAATAAAGCCTGTTTTATTTACTACACAAACCCTGGCCATAGTTATTTTTGCTTCGATGTCGTCAACGGCGTCCAATACGAAATCCGGTTTAAAATTCGCCAAAAGCGATACGTTGTCAGGAGTGATTTCCTCTTTAATCGCCGTAAAGCTGCCTCGGGGATTAATTTCCGAACATCTTTCGGAAGTTTCCGCGGCTTTTTCGCGGCCGATATTTTTTACCGAACTCTGAAAATGCCTGTTGAGATTGGAAGCCTCCAGATAGTCTCTGTCTATCAGCAGGACGTTTTCCGCCCCTAATCTGCAAAGCGCTTCAGCGGCAGCCGAGCCCACTCCTCCGAGTCCTACAACGGCGATTCTCTTTTCCGATAGTCTTTTCAGAGTTTCTTCGCCGTAGACAAGTTCAGTCCGGGAAAGAAACTCTTTCCCGAAAAGCTCTTCGTGTGTTTTCATGAATTTCAGCGTTCATTGAGAAAAAATCCTTTCCTTTTATATAAGAAATTTTTTCAACGACGAGTGGCAGATGAGCGGGCGTGCCGCTTTTTTTTCTTTTGTCAGGAAAAAAGTATGGCGCGTCCGTTTCAGCCAGTATAAGTTCGTCCGGCATTTTTCTCACTGAATTGAAAAGTTTTTTGTTGTTCGGATGCAACACGTTTCCGGAAATCGAAAAAAAACAGCCGATAGCGGCAAAAGCTCCTACCTGCCCGTCTCCTCCGCTGTACCTGTGCAATATTACCGGAATTTTTAACTTTAAATTCTTGAGCTCTTTTAAAAGAAGGTCGTACTGACCAAGGCAATGGATAATAATCGGAAGACCTGCGGAAACAGCTATTTCAGTCTGGTTGTACAATATTTTTTTTTGAAGATTAATCCCGGCGCTGTTTTTTAAAGTGTCAAAACCCGCTTCACCTATGGCCGCGACTCTCTTGTTTTTTGAAAGATTTTCTAGAGCCAGCATCTCCGGGGAAAAATCCTTTGCCCTTACTGACTGTGGATGAATACCGACACTCAGATAGATCCCGGGTTCTTTTTTAGCCGCCTCTTTTTCCCAAAGCCCGGGATCGGTGAGACAATCAATAATTGTATCAACCCCCGCCGTTCTCGCCTGGCGAATGACATCATCTCTTCTGTCTGCGATCGGAAAATGCGATAAGTGGCAGTGTGCGTCAGTCACTAATACACTGTTTTAACTTCGACGGGTGGTGATTCAATTTCTACTTTTTCACCGTCCACATAAAACAAGAGCCACGCGAAGACATTTTCACCTCCCGAAATCCTCGAAGGGTAATCCACGACGGCTCTGACAGTGAAAGATTGTTCCACAGAATCCGTGGTAAAAATCGGTTCGAAATCAAAAGTTACTGATGAAATCTCCGTTCCGTCAATTTTTTCTATCATTCCGGCGATCAGCGTAATCTCATGAAATTCCTGTTTTGCCGAAACCGTTAACTCGAAATTGCATATAACGTTAGGTTCGGAAGGCGGAACAGTGGGCATCATGTTTTTCCAAATCTCGACCTCTGCTCTGATGAAAGTTTCCCCCGTTTCGTTAACTTCGGCATTTTTAGGTCCGCAGGAAAAAGCAAGCAAACCCGCAACCGCAAGTAAAAAAGCAGTGTACTTATTCATTGGCTTCCTCCCTTCTCTTTTTTGTCTCTTCGGCAATTTTAATTGTAAGTTCTTTGGGGACTTCTTCGTAATGGGAATACTTTTGAGTGAAAAATCCCCTGCCCTGAGTTATAGATCTGAGATTTGTCGAATACATGTACATTTCGGATTCCGGGACCAGAGCTTTTATTTTTTGCCACTTGCCGGCAGGTTCCATTCCGAGGACTTTTCCCCTTCTCGTGCTTATGTCTCCCATTATATCGCCGGTGTTCTCGTTTGGAATCGTCACTTCAATACTGACTATCGGTTCCAGTAGAATCGGATTGGCCTCGGGTATGGCTTTCTGGAAAGCAAGCGAAGCCGCTATCTGAAAAGCGAAATCGGAGGAATCGACTTTGTGGTAACTTCCGTCGTAAAGAACCGCTCTGAAATCGACTGTCATCGAATTTGAAAGGACACCTTTCTTTCTGGCCTCTTCGAGTCCTTTATTCACTGCCGGAATATAGTTTTTAGGAACAGCTCCTCCGAAAATCTCGTCCTTAAATTCGAATTCCTTTCCTCTCTCTATGGGTTCGAACCTGATCCACACATCGGCGAACTGGCCTCTTCCGCCAGACTGTTTTTTGTGCCTTCCCTGGGCTTCAGCTTTTTTCCTTATTGTCTCCCTGTATTTGATTATCGGTTTTTCGAATTTCAGGTTACTGCCTGATTTTTTGATTTTTGAGAGGGTGATTTCCAAATGTGTTTCACCGAGTCCTTCAACCAAAGTTTGTCTCGTCTCGGAATCGTATCTGAATCTGAAAGAAGGATCCTCTTTCTGTATCTTAGTCAGACCGGAAATCATTTTTTCGTCGTCGGATTTCGATTCCGGAATGACGGCAAAAGTTATGCTTGGTTCCGGGAATTTTATTTTTTCAATCTCTACAGAAAGAATTTTCTCGGAAAGTGTGTCGTTTGTCGTGGTGTCTTTGAGCTTGACGAGAGCCGCGATGTCTCCCGCACCGAGCTCTTTCATGTCGGTTCTGTCTTTGCCGACGACGGAAAACATCTGTCCTATCTTTTCGTTTTTGCCCGTTCGGCTGTTAATCAGTTCTGCTCCCTGCGGTACTTTTCCGGAGTAAGCTTTCATGTAGCATATCTCGCCGACATGCTGTTCCGCCGTCATTTTAAACACCAGACCGGCGAAAGGAGATCCCTCCTTGAGTTCCGCTTCATCTCCGCCCGATGTTTTCCTGACCTTGTAGGGATATATGACCGAAGGAGGGGGAGCCAAAGCTGTAATCAGATTGAGCAAATTTTCGACTCCGCTTCCCGTAACCGCGTCTCCGCAAAGGACAGGTACGAAAAGATTTTTCTTGAAGGCTTCGACCAGACCTTTTGATATCTCTTCTTCCTCCAGTTTTTTTCCTTCAAGATACTTTTCCATCAGCGCTTCGTCGGCTTCCGTTGCCGATTCTGCAATAGTGTTGTATGCATCGTCTATTTTTTCAGATGAATCGCCCGGAACTTCGCAAATTTCCGTTTTCCCTTCCTTCATGATGCAGGCTTTTTTGGCGACGGCGTCTATTACCCCTTTGAAAGAGGCGCCTTCGCCCAAAGGCAAAACGAAAGGAGTGAATATTACCTTCGGGAAAGCCTCTCTCAATGAAGAAAGGCATTTTTCGAAATCCGCGTTTTCTTTTGTCATGTGATTGACAAAAACAAATCGGGGAATTTTCTTTTCGTCAAGCCGGTCCCAAGTTATTTCCGTTCCAACTTCGACTCCCGAGGCTGAATCTACTACTACGACAGCGCTTTCGGTGACGCTGACTGCGGCAACCGTTTCAAAAATAAAATCTATATAGCCGGGTGTGTCGAGTATGTTTATTTTTTTATCTTTCCAAGCAAAATTCGCAAGAGAAAGGTTTATCGATGTCTTTCTCGTCTTTTCTTCCTGATCGAAGTCCATGACGGTGTTTCCGTCGTCTATGCTTCCCATTCTGTTAATCGCGCCCGCTCTATACAGCATTGACTCAGCGAGAGTCGTCTTTCCCGCCCCCTGATGAGAAACCAAAACAACATTCCTGATATCGTCAATACCAAACACCGACATCATGCCTCCTTGCTGAAAAAAAAATCAAAACGGATTTCTTCAAGACAAACAGCGTGTAAACTGTTATTTTAAACACATTTCACAGATAAATTCAATATATGATTTTTTGTTTGTTGTAACCGGACAATAACGGTTATAATTTCTCAATGGTTCGCCGCAAAAATATTATTATATATTCCAGTACACTAGTGTCCTAATAAAATCATTATAAATTGAAGAGATTCATTTGTCCACAAGGGTCTCTGGCATTTAGGGGATTGTCGGGATTC
>JAFGSQ010000063.1 GCA_016934535.1 candidate division WOR-3 bacterium | reverse complement strand
GAAAGGGAAAAGTCCTGAATATCATTGGGTTTATCTGCCTCAAAAGAACCTTCTTCCATACAGAGTAGGATGCTCATCTAACTTTTACGGCTCTCCGGAAGGAAAATATTCCATATACGCCGAAATTTCATACGGAGACTCAAAGAAACTTCCCAGAATGAACGAAGAAGCAATTGCTCAAAGAGTATTGTGTCAACTCAAAAAAGCAGGCTTGATAGACGCTTCATCCATAACTGAAAAAATTCTGACCAGAAAAATTGACCCGGCATACGTTTTGTTTGATTTTGAGAGAAAAAAAGTTCTGCGCAGAATATTTTCTTTTTTCAAAGAAAAATCCATTTTTCCTCTCGGAAGGTACGGCAGGTGGGAGTATTCTTCGATGGAAGAATCCATTGGGGACGCAATGGATATGACCGTTTTTTTATACGGTAAATGAAAATAGTACAGATAATCACCAAGCTCGAAAAGGGCGGAGCTCAACTGACCGTCCTTGAAATTCTGAAAAACAAAAAAAATTCCGTGCTCATAACTGGCAGAGGCGGCCTGCTGATGTCTTCGGCTCGGAAAGAATATCCGGGAAGAGTGTTTGTAGCAAGAAGCTTGGCCAGGGAGATAAATCCAGCAGAAGACATTTGTGCTTTTTGGCAAATACTCAAAACAGTGAAAAAAATAAAAAGCGAATTTGATTGCATCGTCCACACGAACAGTTCGAAAGCTGGACTGCTGGGCAGGTGGGCGTGTCTTCTTTTATCAGTCCCTTGTGTTCACACTGTTCACGGCTGGAGTTTCAATCCGCGGCAAAACCCTTTTTTTCTCGGCATGGCAGTTTTGTTTGAAAAATTGACCTCTTTGTTCACCAGCAGACTCGTCGTTGTCACTAAGGAGGATATAAAAAAAGGAATGGGCTATAAAATCGGGAAACCGGAAAAATATGCAGTCGCAAGAGCGGTCACTGATTTAACACCTTTCAGAATTTTATGCGACCGGTCTTTGAAGCGAAAACTCGGATTTCCCGAAAATTGCATCATTGTCGGGAGTATTTCTAACTTCAAGCCGCAGAAAGCGCCCCTCGATTTTGTAAAAACCGCCGGAATAGTCCTAAAAAAAAGACCCGACTCGTTTTTTTTCATCGCCGGAGGAGGTCCTCTTTTTTCAGAATCGAAAAAGCTGGCAAGTCAGCTTGATATAGCAGATAAACTTAAATTTCTCGGATGGAGAAACGACGTGCCTCAGCTGATGAGTTCTTTGGACATATTTCTGCTAGTGTCCCTGTGGGAAGGACTGCCTCAGGTTGTTCTTCAGGCAATGGCGGCCGGCAAACCGGTTGTGGTTACAGCCGTCGACGGATCAAAGGAAATTGTCCGGAACGGGACGAACGGTTTTCTCACTGAACCCGGCAACCCGGAGGATTCGGCTGATAAAATTATTAAACTCATTGACGACGCAACACAGCGCGTCAAAATGGGGAAAGAGGGAAATAAAACAGTTTCAGAAGGCTTTACGGTGGATGAAATGATGAAAGCGCTTGAAAGAGTGTGGTCGGAGGCAAAGTCTCCTCTCGAAGAAATTAAGATCTCTTTATTCGGCAAATTGTAATTGAAAATCGAACTTCGTAAGACGGCCGTTTTTCTCGGTCTTTCCAAAAGTATGACCGGCATGCTCGTTATGGTCATACTCGTAGGCATAGGAGAGAAAATGGCTGAAAGATTTCTTCCGATATATCTTTTGGCTTTAGGCGGCGGGATTATCTCGGTCGGCGTCCTCAATGGAATGGACAACCTTCTCTCCGCTCTTTACTCGCTGCCCGGCGGATATCTCTCTGACAAAATAGGATTCAAACGTGCTCTCCTGGTTTTCAACATAATGACAATCGCGGGATTTGCCGTCGTTATTCTGATCCCGACATGGTATTCGGTCCTGGCCGGTTCGGTTCTTTTTCTTTCGTGGACGGCTATTTCACTTCCCGCTTCGATGAGCCTCGTATCTGTCGTCCTTCCGAAGAACAAAAGAATTATGGGAGTTTCCATGCATTCTCTGGTCAGAAGGATACCTATGGCTCTGGGTCCGCTGATCGGAGGATTTTTCATAGTCTGCTGGGGCGAAGTTAACGGAGTGCGGATGGCTTTCGTGGCCGCCGCCTTCATGGCTGTCGTCGCCGCTGTATTCCAGCAAATGCTGATAGAAGATAAAAGAGAAGAGCTTAAAAATGAGCAGAAAAGCCGTCCTTTTATACTCCTCAGAAAAATGGACAGATCTTTAAAAATTCTTCTCGTGTCCGATATACTCGTCCGTTTTTGTGAACAGATACCTTACGCGTTTGTCGTCATCTGGGTGATGAAGACGATTCCGGACCCAATCAGCGCTTTTCAATTTGGAATTTTGACGGTTGTGGAAATGGCGACTGCGATGATAATATACATACCTGTAGCGTATTTCGCGGACAGAAACAGAAAAAAGCCTTTCGTAGCGGCAACTTTCGCAATATTCACAGCTTTTCCTGTTGTCATGTCCTTTTCAACCAGTTTTTGGGCATGCGCTGCGGCTTTTGTTTTGAGAGGGATGAAGGAATTCGGCGAGCCGACGAGAAAAGCTTTGATTATGGAACTTTCACCGGAAGGGCAAAAGGCCGCTTCCTTTGGTTTGTATTATCTTATAAGAGACGTGTTTGTGTCTATTGCCGCGTTCGGCGGAGCATTTTTGTGGCAGGTGAGCCCGTACGCAAATTTCAGCGCGGCCGCATTGTTCGGCGTAGCCGGAACTCTGTGGTTTTTACTTTTCGGAAAAGACGTTTAACTATTAATGGATTTAAGGAGAAAAATCACCATGACTGAAAAGAAAACAGAAAAATATCAATGTACCCAGTGCGGATCAACCGATTTCATAAAAGAAGAATTCAATCGCTTGAGATGCTCGCACTGCAAAACACTTTACAGGATAAAATTCGACAGCAGGAAAGAGAACAAACCCAGCGTTGTTATTAAAAAAGGAGCGGATGTATCTTTTGGGAAAAATGCCAAGGTTGTCATTAAGGGCGGAATGCTCATAGAGGAAGGCGCGAATGTCGAATTTTTAGGGGAATTGGAACTTATTGAGAAGGGTGACAGTACTGAAATTGCATCAGTTACAATTGGCAGGAAAAGTTCAAACAAAAAGGGATGAGTTAATTTAACATTTCCTTAAGCTTCGAACCTAGAGTGTCCAAAAAATGATTTGAACTGTCTCGGTATAGAACAACGTCCTGAAAAGTTTTAAGCATCAGGTTTCCTGAAGAATTTTTGACAGACAAAATTACAGTGTTTTGAGAGATAACCGAGGTTTTTCCAAAAATTATGTTTTCCAGCGAGTCCAGGTTCAATGATACAAATACTACGACTCTGCAAGATTCTTCCATGTTGAATTTTTCTGCAAACACCTTCAGAATCTCTTCTGTTTCGAGGCATTCGATGCATCTTATGTTTCTGTGAAAATACATAATCACCGCTTTTGATTCCCAGGAATCAGACGGAAAATATTTTTCAAACCATGACGGGTCTGAATCATTGGCGATGAGATCCGATAATAAAAAAAGTGAAAGCAAAAGAATGAGAAATTTATTCATAGAAATCAGTGTGCGGAATACACCATCCACAGACCTGCGAGTACTATCAATACGCCGCAAAAGGATTTAACAACTGTAAGTGATTTTGTCTTTTCGTTCCATTTGAGATAATTTTCTATAATCTCAGACGCTGTTCCGGCAAACACAAAAACCATACCGTGTCCGAGACCGAAGAAAAGGAGAATGAGAACCGAGAGTATAAAATTAATATTGGCCGCCTGTAGCGTGGCTCCCAATACCGGAGCCATGAATGCGAACGTGCATGGGCCGAGAGCCGCTCCGAAAATGAGCCCGAGAACAAGAGCGCCCAAAACTCCTTTTTTCTTCATGTCAGACATTCCCCTGCCGGCAAATGGAAGAGGAATTATGCCGAGGAGATTGAGACCCGTCAGAAAAAAAACTCCGGCTACAATGTAATTTAAGAGAGGGCCGGCGTTTCCGAGCATTCTTCCGGTCACGGCAGTTGAGATTCCGATTATTGCGAAAGTGAGAAGCAGTCCCGCGGTGAATGAAATGGAAATCGTGAGTGCTTTCTTGTTTGAGACTTTTCCCTGTCCCGACATGAATCCCACAATTAAAGGTATTCCAGCCAGATGACAGGGGCTTAAAATTACGCTAAGGATTCCCCAGATAAAAGAGAAGACGAGTGAGAGCCATGAAGGCTCTTCCATAGTTTTAGTCAGAAAAGTGAACAGCGGCTGTAAAAAGCTCAATTTTCCTCTTCGAAAACGTAACCAAGCTCTTTCCACTTATCAAGCATATCTTCAGCCGAAAAAAATCCCTGATGTCTGAAAAGCTCTTCTCCCGTTTCGGACAGAAAGACCTGCGTGGGTATGACTCTGATGTTTCTGCGGTCTGCATCTTCAGGATTCTGATAGACATCCACGAAAAGAACGTTCAGTTTTCCTGCGCAAACGCTTCTCATCTTGTCCAGCTCCGGAACCATCATTTTGCAGGGAACACAGGATAACGAGCCGAATTCTATCAGAACAGGCAAGGAATCCGACAGGGAGTTCTGATTTACGGAAGAAGAGTCTTCAACTGAATCAGGTTGATTTGCATTTGGTGCACTGTTTTTTCCGAAAATAATAGCGAGAAAAATCAAAGCCGCCAAAACTGTAATTACAATGATTCTTATTAATAATTTCATGGATTCTCCGTTATATAATTATTTTCAGGATTTCATCCTTGCTCAAAACTTTTCCGGCGCTTTTTACAACTCCGTCTACGACAAGAGCGGGAGTTATCATTACGTTGAATTTCATAATTTCCTGTATTTTTTCGACCTTTTCTATTTTCGCCTCAATACCCGATGATTTAACAGCCTCTTCGGTGTTTGCATACAGTTGTTTGCACTTAGGGCATCCGGTCCCGAGTATCTGAATCAGTTTCATTTGGTCTCCTTTTTTTAGAAAAATGCTCCGAAAACGAGGCCGGCAATGGTTGAAAGAACCACAACGAGAGAAATGAACGTAAGAGTTTTTTTTGCTCCGAGAATTGAATTTATTACGAGCATATTAGGCAGAGAAAGTGCAGGTCCGGCCAGAAGCAGGGAGAGAGAAGGTCCTTTTCCCATACCGCTGTCTATCAGTCCCTTGAGAATGGGAACTTCAGTGAGCGTTGCGAAATACATGAGAGCTCCTGCCAGTGATGCAAAAAAATTCGTCCACAAGGGCCATAAAGAAACGAGAAACCCCGGTGCAGAAGACGGATCTTTTCCGAGAAGCGTGAAAAGGGCTGATGGCGAGTCTCCGACAAGGGCTTCTATCCATGAGTTCGGGATTATTCCGGAATCATTGTTTTCCGAAGTCCCTAAAAAAAATCCCGCGGCGAGAACTCCTATTAGAAGGAGCGGCAATATCTGCTTGGCAAAACCCCAGGTCTGTTCTCTCCAAGCTGAAAGCTCTTTGTTTTTTGTAAACGTCAAAATGACTATTGATAAAACCCCTGTGGAAAAAACAGCCAAAGGATTCGAAGAAAAAACAAGAAAGGCGATAAATGGCGGGATCAATGACAGCAACATGTAAATAAATTTTACTTTGAACATAAATTTGACTAACATCAAAAAGAAAAGAAATAAAAAAGCCACGATATGCCATTTGAATCTGAAAATAAAAAACCATGGACCCGAAGGTATCTTCGGCTCGGCGATATTAGCAAAGACTAGAATTCCGACCATGGCCGCGAACTGAAGTCCGATCTGCCAGAGAGGATTTTTTTTCTCGTCGTCTTCCGGCATGAATACTTCTGCTTTACTGTTTTCTTTTGCTTTTTCCTCTTTATAAAAGAAAACATGCATTAGAAGGCCTATGATAACGCTGAAAGAGACAGCGCCTGCGGCTCTTGCTATCCCCAGGGGAGCGCCCAAAATTCTCGCCGTGAGAATTATGGCAAGGACGTTTATTGCAGGCCCTGAATACAAAAAAGCGGTGGCCGGGCCTATTCCCGCTCCTCTCATGTATATGCTTCCGAAAAGAGGAAGGACAGTGCACGAACATACGGCAAGGATTGTACCTGAGACGGAAGCGACTCCGTAAGATAATATTTTGTTGGCTTTGGCTCCGAAATATTTCATGACGGCATTCTGGCTGACAAATACTGCTATTGCTCCGGCTATGAAAAAAGCGGGGATGAGGCAAAGAAGAACGTGTTCTCTCGCGTACCATTTTACTAGGATTGTTGACTGGATGACGGCACTCTGAAACCTCTGATTTGAGACTGGAAGAAAATAGAACAGTAAAAACATTCCTGTAAGAAGCAAGAATATTTTTATCTCTTTCCTGTCAATCATATTTTTTTCTTTCCTCTGTTAAAACTTTACACTGCATTTCTGGACGTTTTTGTGGACTTCTATGGAACATTCTAAAGCTTTTAGAATGCACGAATTCTGAAGATGATAGTAAATGTGATTGCCGATTCTTGCGTCCGTAATTATTCCTGCGGCTTTGAGTTGAGAAAGGTGCCTCGATATACCCGACTGGTCTATTTTAGCGATGCCGTTGAGTTCACCGGCTGTTTTGTCTTTTTCTCTGAGTTCCGAGATTATGAGAATTCGCACAGGATGAGAAAGTGCTTTGAGTATTGCGGAGAGAGTTTTAGCTTCTTCGTATTTCACAAATTGTATATATGCAAATATTCGCATAATGTCAAGAGCTATAAATTCTTAAACGAAAAGAAATCAAAAAGAGCAATTGCAAGAAAAATTTGAAAATAAACGTTGTCAAATCCTATATATAAAAGATATAAAACAAGAAAAAAGAAGAAATATAAGCGGGGACGGGGGGGTGACGTTTTATAAATATTACAGCAACGGGAGGGCATTATGAAGTCTTTTATTGTCTTCTGCCTGATTTTCTCGTCGATTTCAATTTTTGCTGTAGATTATCCGGACACATTCAGATTCGTAGAAGTCCCGGATCCTTTGTCGGGAACAAACGCGCCTCACTATTTAATATCTAGACCCTGTCCTTCTGTTGGCGAAACCATAGTAGATTATCATTTCGGAACGATTCAAATCAGGTCGACTCAGATAGACGGAATAAAGGGCAGGCACGAATATTCGAGATTCGATCCTTTCAATATTTCAAAATCAGCCGTAATACTCGATCCCGAAGCTCTTTGGAACGTCTATTCCACTTCCTCAAGACCTTTCAATGCCGCCTCAAATTTTCTGAATCACTGCCCCCTGAGCGAACCCAGATGGGACGATCAGAACGATCAGATAATCTGGGGAATTGATGAATATAAAATAATGACTTTCAATGTCTCAACAGGCGTTTTAGCAACTGTAAAAAATTTCGAAACGGATCCTGTCATATCTCCGTTGATAAACGCGGGAGACGTTTTCAGAATTACGATGAATGACGAAGGAGAAGCCTCTCACGATAAAAGATACTGG
>JAFGSQ010000062.1 GCA_016934535.1 candidate division WOR-3 bacterium | reverse complement strand
GGACGGAAGAGACGAGAGAGGATCTCTTGTTTCATCGGGAACATATTTCTACAGGATAGTGGCCGGTTCGTTCCAGGACGCCAACAAGATAGTGGTAGTGAGATAAGAAAAAAGACTTTAACTTGAACTAAAGAGGGGAGCTGTGCTCCCCTCTTTTATTTTAAAATAGAAAGAAAAAGAAGATTTAACCACGAATGGACGCGAATTTGATTCAAAAGTATTGTTTTCAGACGGCAAGATTAAACTTGTTTTAATTAAAAACAGTCATTTATAAATGGACAAATTATTAAAAGATTGTAAAATTAAAAGAATAATTAAATAAGGAGGCAAAGTGAAATATTTATTACAAGTCCTTTTAATGATAATCATTACGACATCAACTGTAAATTCTCAGGCAATTTCTCAGACGAACAGACGGGACATCATGCGTTTGGATATCAGCAGATCTGACATTACAGGACTCGATATGAATTTTGTACTCGGATTTTTTGAAATCGCTGATTTTGAAGCCGATGGGATAATATACCAGGAAGTTTCAGCATCCGGCATAGTTCTTCCAGGAGAACCTGGAAAACCCGGTTTCCCTGCTTTTTCTAAGGTAATAGCCGTTCCAAAAGGCGCTGAAGTCATGTTAAATGTCAGCAGCGCTGAAACCGAGATATACGAAGGGGTATTGCCAGTTCCAGCTTTTGAGATTCCTTCAGACAACGATGATTCGCCCCTGCGTTACATACCAGATTCAGAAATTTATTTGGGAAATAAAACTTATCCTTCTCAAAACGTTTTCATTTCTGAAAAATGGAGCCTCAGAGGAGTTGATCTTGTCACAATAACAGTCATGCCCTTCAGCTGGAATTCTGAATCAGAAATACTCACGGTATATAACAAAATTGATTTTTCAGTTTCATTTTCCGGAGGACAAGGGAAAATCGGTGAAGACAGGCTGAGAACGCAAAATTGGGACAGAGTTTTGAGATCACTCATAATCAATTATTCCGATCTTCCAAAGATTGATTACGCCGCCAGAACCGCATTGGTTTCCAGTGATTCAAAAAATAATGCCGAGTTTATTATTTTAGTACCTGACGATTCGATATTCATTGTCTGGGCTGAAAGCATTAGAGATTTCAGAATCGAAGAGGGTATCATCACGCAAGTTTTCACACTGACTGACATAGGAGGATCGACTTCGACAATAATAGACAATTTTATAAGCGACGCCTACTACAACTGGACAATACCTCCTGAAGCCGTCCTGATTTTGTCGGATTATCCTGCCAGCGGAAAAGATTACGGGATAACTTCTCCCATGTATAACAGTTATTGCGTCTCGGATAACATTTACGCCGATGTAGACGGCGATAATCTGCCAGATATGGCAATAGGCAGAATATGCGCTCAGAATGAAGATCAGCTCAGGGAAATGATAACAAAGGATTTTGAACTCGAAAGAAATCCGACGACGGAAGCGCTTTTTTATGACAACCCCATATCCGCTTGCGGATGGCAGTACGAAAGATGGTTTCAGCTCTGCGCTGAAGTAATTTGGGGATTTTGGGATAAATCGCTTTCGAAAGATCCAGTGAGAGTTTACGCGATTTACCAGGCGCCGAATCCTGCGCCGGGCATGGCTTGGTCTTCGGCGGCATACACTTCTACGGTTGTAAATTACTTTAACGCGCTCGGATATATAGAAATGACTGTGCCTAACGGAATTAACTGGTACGGAACTGCGGCCGACATAGTGAACTCGGTCAACTCTGGTGCTTTTATGCTTCAGCACAGGGATCACGGAAGTGTGGACGGGTGGGGTGAGCCTGGTTTTAATATAAGCAACATAAATCAGCTTCAAAACCTTCCAAATAAATATCCTTTTGTGATGTCTACTAACTGCTTGACAGGAAAATACAATAACTCGAGCGAAGTTTTTGCCGAAAGATTTCACAGAATCACGGAAAAAGGCGCAGTGGGAGTAAACGCCGCCTCCGAAGTATCATATTCTTTTGTCAACGATGTCTACGCTTGGGGATTATATGATTATCTCTGGCCCTGGTTCGATCCCAATCAGGGGTCAGGCAGTGAAGCTGACGTCAGACCGGGATGGGCTATGATGTATGCCAAATATTATCTTAGTTATTCAAGCTGGTGCGGTTCAACATCAAAACCGGTAACTTATCATCTCATGCATCATTTTGGCGACCCTTACATGAGAATGTGTTCTGAAGTGCCCCAGCATCTCACAGTCACACACCCTGACGCAGTATTGGCAGGAGTTGATTCTTTCGCCGTTGAGGCTCCCGCAGGAAGCATTGTGGCGTTTTCCAGGGGGGCAAACGTGATCGGAAGGGGAGAAGGGACCGGATCGCTTGAATTTTACTCCATAGAACCTCAAAATGCAGGCGACACAATCAAGTTAGCCGTTATATCTCAGAATTTTTACAGATACACGAGAAAACTCATGGTCGTACCAGCCTCGTTACCTTTTGTAGTCTTTTCTCACATCAGTGACACGACGGGTGGAAACAGCAACGGACAGTTTAATCCCGGACAGACATATTCTCTCACGCTTCAGGTCTCTAATTGGGGCGGGGTCACCGCGCAAAATGTTTTGGGGTATCTGACAAGTTCCGACCCAAATGTTACAATTCTCAACGACACTGTAAATTACGGTTCAATTAACTCAATGGACACAACCCAGACAACGCAGACCCTGGGAATATTATTATCGAATTCAATCCCTGACAGCACTTCGGTGTTATTCGAGATTCGATGCTTCGATTCAAACGATTCTGAATGGACGAGTCAAGTAATTGTTATGTCGAACTCTCCTGACCTTTCAGTCTCATCTCTCGGGGGACCTGAAACAATCGAACCCGGAAACGACTTCAGAATTTCTGCCGGTCTGAAGAATTCTGGCTCCGGAACGGCTTATGAAATCGAATTTTCATGTGAAATTAATGACTCCTACTTTTCGGTTCCTGATTCGCATGCTTTAATAGACAGTCTGTTGAGCCAGGAAGAAGTGATTTTGGACAGTGCTTTCAGAATTATAGTTGCTCCATCGTGTCCCCAGGGACGTTTTGCGGAAATGATATTGACTGCCCGTTCTCAGGGAGGAATGGTTTTTTCAGACACATTTACGATTGGGGCTGGCGTCGCTTTTGCTGAAGATTTTGAGACGGGAGGGCCAACCTGGTCCCATTCCGGACCTTCGTCCTGGCACGTTACAGAGCATGCAAGCCACAGTCCGGTTAAATCCATGTATTGCGGCAACGAAAACTCATGGCAATATTCGAATTCTGTGGCCAATTCAAGAGTAATCTCCCCGGATCTTCATTACGTCAGCAACAGCGTTCTGTCCTTTTGGCATCGTTACGAAATGGCCAACAATTATGACAAAGTTCAGCTTCAATACAGCACAGACGGAGGAACGATCTGGACTCTGATAAATCCCGAAGAAGGCTATACGGGTGCCTGGGCTTACGCTCCTTACGATTCAATTTACACCGGTTCCCAGACCGCATGGCAGGAACAGAACATAAGGCTTTACGGAGAAGGTACGATGAAATTATCATGGCTTTTCTTCTCGAATCCGACGATATCCGCAGAAGGTTATTATTTTGACGATGTAACTCTGTCTCTTGGTTCGGGATTTGTGGGTGCCGAAGAAGAAGAGACTCCGGTGGAACGTGCGTATGTGTTTGCTATAAACAGAATATATCCCAATCCCATGAGAAACCGCGCGGTAATAGCTTACAGCATCGGAGAGGAATCAATGGTCAGCGTTTCTGTTTATGATGTTTCAGGAAGAATTGTCAGGACATTAGTCGATGCTGTCCTGAAGCCGGGCACTTACAGGTCCGAATGGGACGGCAGGGATGAATTCGGTCAATTCGTCGGAAGCGGGACGTATTTTTACAGAATGACAGCAGGATCTTTTAGTGCCGGAGAGAAACTTATTCTGATCAGATAATCAATTACCAAGGAGAAAATTTTGAAACTGATATTAGCCTCGGCGATTTTAACCCTTTTGACGTTTTCTTCAATTAATTCGGGGGTACTGAAATACAATCTATTTTTTGGGGATAATGATTATTCGATAAGGGAAATTGAAGGCAGAAGTATTATTGAAATGAGTGACGGTTTTGTGTCGGCTGAAAAAGGATCTCCTTCTCTTCCCGCGTTGAAACTCCAGTACAGTATCCCGACGGGTTCTGTAGTCAGGAAAGTTGAAACAATGGACGAGAATTGGTTGTACCTTGGCAATTACAGGATTTTCCCTTCCCAGGGATTCGTGAGAGCAGGTGAATATTTTACTTTCGTACCTGAAAATCCCGAAATATATTCAAAAGACGCGTTTACGCCGGATGCGACCATAGGGGGATTTTCAACCGGCAACAAATCCGGTTTTGCCATATGCGGTTTTGAATTGTGTCCGTTCAAGTTTAATCCAGTGACCGGAGAACTTTATTTTCTCAACGATTGTCAGGTCGTCATCCATTATGATGAAGGACTCGGAGAAAATATTTTCCTGACGGAAAATCAGTCACGGATTTTCATAAGAGACGTGGAAAATATTGTCGAAAATCCCTTGGACGCTGCAGCATTCAGGCCTTTGGTAAAGGAACTCAGGGATTCTGCGAACGAATACATAATAGTGACACCCCAGAACCTCGCCGGAGAATTCGATGAACTTCTGGAATGGAAGTCGAGAAAGGGATTTTCTTCTTCAGTCGTTTCTGCAGAATGGATTTATGCCAATTACAGCGGTTACGACAACATGGAAAAAATAAGGAACTTTATCCAGGACATGCATCAGAATCACGGTCTCATTTATTTAGTTCTGGCTGGGGATTACGACAATCTCGGAGCGAGAATAATCCCCATAAGGAATTACTCGACAACGGAAAATACGCCTGCCGACTTGTATTTTTCGGACGTTGTTCCTTACGCTTCGAACTGGGACGCCAATGGGAATCACATATACGGAGAATACAGCGGAGACGGCTGTGACTGGTACAGCGATGTATATGTTGGCAGGTTTCCACTCAATTCCGCTTCCGAAGTTCAAAGATGGACTGATAAAGTCATTGAGTACGAGAGAAATCCGTCAACCGGTTATCATGAAAGATCGCTCATGGCTGGAGCCGGTCTTTGGCCGAATGTAAATTATTACGGTAACAGAGTTTGCAATTACATCACCGACAACTGTCTTCCCGTCGCCTGGCAGCACAATAAAATGTATCAGACTGACACTTTGTCTTTTCCACAGGGTTTCCCGGATTCATTCAGTCAGGGTTATGCCTGGTGTCAGTTGGCTGGACACGGAAACATTGACGGAGTTTACTGGTACGAACCGGGAGGCGCAATGTTGAACGGTTCAACCGCTTCGACGACTACGAATGGCTCGAAACTCGGAGTAATACATTCCATGGCTTGCGAACCCGGATGGTTCGACAACAATGAATGTATGGGAGAAAAACTTTTTAACGCCGCAAACGGCGGAGCCATAGCCGTTCAGTTCAACGCAAGGTACGGCTGGGGCTCTCCTCCTTCTTTCGGCCCTTCCGAATGGCTTTGCATTTGGCTCGCGGAAGTTATTTTTGTAGATCAGACTTGGAACATTGGCGCTGCGCACGGTCTGAGCAAGGACAGAATGGTTCCGGGTATGAGTCAGGGGGAGCACTGGTGCGTCACTGAACTGAACCTTTTCGCGGACCCTGAGACTCCCATTTATTCAATGGAACCTTCGGGATTGAACGTATCAAATAATCCTGTTGTCAACCTCGGACCGGTTCAGTACACTGTGTCGGTTGTTTCCGCAAGAGGTCCTGTTTCAGGAGCTTTATGCTGTTTGTCCGATAAAGACGATCAGGATTTAAAATACCGCGCTTTCACGGATGCCTCAGGAAACGCCGTCATCAATTGTAATTTCGTATCAGCGACGGACGCAGTTTTGACGGTCACAGCGCAGGACTGCAGAGCTTTTTTGGACACGATAATCGTGACGAGTTCTTCGTCCTTCATAGCTTTCACAGGCATAGAAACCCTTCAGGGCGGTTATCAGAACGGCCAGATAAATACAGGCTGTAATTATTCAGTGAAGCTTAACGTGTCGAATTTCGGTTCGCAGACGGCAAACGGAGTCAGAGGAGTTTTGTCCTGTTCTGAGACGGGGATTGTCTTTTCTCCCGACACTATGATGTTCGGCGACATAAATCCTTTGGACACAACTTCGTCTTCGAACAGCGCGGCTTTTCAAGTTCACAACAACATTTTTGACGGAACAAATTTCGTCATCGATCTTGTCTGTTTTGACCAGAACGACAGTTCCTGGCAAAGCTCATTCGAGATATCAGTAAACTCGCCTGAGATTGATTTTACATATCTGAAAGGCCCTCAAACAGCGGGTCCGGGCGACACCATGCTTCTGACGCCTGTTATCAGAAACAACGGAAGCGCAGACGCTGTCAATCCCGCTGTCAAACTAAGATGTTCGAATCCTTATGCGACCGTCCTGGATTCCTCTGAAAACATTCAAAGCATTAATTCGGGATCAACAGTGGAATTATACAGGCAGTTTTCAATTTCAATATCCGAGAATTGCCCCGAACCTTCATACATAGATTTGGTGTTCGAACTTAAAACCGAAAGTCTCGATGTTTTTTACGACACATTCACTGTCTATATCGGGGACGCTTTCACAGAAGATTTCGAAGGAACCATAGCGGATTGGACTTTTTCCGGCCCTTCTTGCTGGCACGTCACACAGCATTCTTCGAACAGTCCTGTAAATTCGATGTACAGCGGTGTTGAGAATATATGGACTTACGCGAATTCAGTAGTGAATTCCAGGGTTGTCACTCCGACGCTGACCATATCGCGCGGAAGTGAATTAAGTTTCTGGCATAAATATGAGATATATGACAACAAGGACAAAGTTCAGGTCCAGATCTCGACAGACGCCGGTTCAACTTGGATACTTGTCAATCCGGTTCAGGGATACACGGGAAAATGGGCTTACGCTCCGTACGATTCGATATACACCGGCAGTCAATCCTCGTGGCAGAGACAGGATTTCGTGCTGGACTACGAGGGCGATGTCCTTTTGTGCTGGCTGTTTTTCTCAAATCCGGTCGACAACGCCGAAGGGTATTATTTCGACGACGTTTCCGTTGCGCTTTCATCGGGATTAACCGGCGCTGAAGAACCTGAAGTACCGGTATATAACGGAGGTTTTGAAGTATTCAGGGCGTACCCAAATCCGACGTTCGGCAGGATATTGATTTCTTATGCTTTGGGAAGTTTTTCGTTCGTCGAGGTTTCTGTTTACGATTTGACCGGAAGAGAAGTTATAAAATTGTACGAGGGAGAGCAAACACCCGGAAGATACGCCATAGAGTGGGACGGCAGAAACGACAGAGGCGAACTGGTTTCTTCCGGAACTTATTTTTACAGAGTGACCTCGGGAAACAGTTATTCAGGAGACAAATTCATAGTAGTCAGATGATTCATTGTTTTCTCTATTCGAACCGGCGATTTTATGACCTGCTTTTTGGGGAGGTTTTTTGAAGGAATACACTGATTACGCAGTAAAAAAAATTATTGAACTGTGCAAAATACCTAGCCCTTCAGGATTCACGAAAAACATAGAAAAGTATATTTTCGACGAATTGAGCGCTACGGGATTTGAATCAGTCTACACGAACAAGAAGTCTGTTATAACTAATATTGGCGGTTCAGGAGACTCTCTCGTTTTAGCCGCACACATAGACACGCTAGGCGCAATGGTACGCGCTTTAAAACCTAATGGAAGACTCAGGCTGACGAAGATAGGAGGATATCCCGAGAATTTCATCGAGGGTGAAAATTGCACCATTCACACACGTAACGGGAAATCTTTTCCGGGCACTGTTCAATTGATAAAATCATCCGTGCACGTCAACAGAAACGTCGGAGAAGTAAAAAGAGACGATTCAAATCTTGAAGTAGTCGTAGACGAAAAAGTAAAGAATAAAGAAGATCTTTGCGCTTTGGGTATAAAAGCAGGTGATTTTATCACTTTCGATCCGAGAACCGTGCAAACCGGGAGCGGTTTCATAAAAAGCAGACACCTTGACGATAAAGCGAGTACCGGGATTTTGCTGGCTCTTGCGAAATACGTCAAAGAAAAAAAAGTCACACCGGAAAGAAAAGTGTATTTGCTGTTCACTACTTTCGAAGAAGTTGGTCACGGAGCCTCTTCAGGATTGCCTGAAGACACCGTCGAGATGATCTCAGTAGATATGGGGGCGGTGGGAGATGACCTCGAGACCGACGAATTTAAAGTATCGATATGCGCGAAAGATTCGAGCGGACCATACGATTACGGAATTACATCTAAGTTGCTGGAAATTGCGAAGGAAAAAAATCTGAACTACGCGGTTGATATATATCCTTATTACGGTTCAGATGCTGACGCGGCTTTGCGTGCCGGATTCGACATTAGGCACGGACTGGTTGGTCCGGGGGTTTCAGCTTCGCATGGCTACGAAAGAACTCACATAGAGGGTATTGAAAATACTTTGACGCTTCTGAAAGAGTATATCACTTCTCCGGTTTGTCCTTAGGTTTTTTGAAGCCCTCAAAGGATTTTTTTAAAAACGCGATGACGCTTCCACCGGTCAGCATTCCAAGAAAATATACTATGATGACCTGAAAAGCCAAAGGCAAAGTTGTCTTCCACCCCAGAAAGGAAAGCGTCACGGTTTCTCTGTTTTGAACAGCGAACACGATGATTGTACAAAAAAACAATATTATTAGAACCAAGTACAAATATCTCATGGATACTCCTTTTCTTGTGTTTATATAATTAAACAAAACAATCGGTTTTTATGCAAATGCGATTTTGTTCGGTGCAAAGTTAAGAAGTCGGATTTTCTTTTTGCATGATATAATGTTTTTGAATGTTTTCATAAAATGGAGTTTATTATGCAGGATTTTGAAAAGTTGGGTCTTTTTTATTTGGGAAAAGAATTCGACACAAAAAATCAAAAAACTACGGACGGTTTTTTACTGTACGATTCAAGAGATTTAGTAACGCATGCCGTATGCCTTGGAATGACAGGAAGCGGGAAAACAGGATTGTGCGTGACGCTGCTTGAAGAAGCAGCCATTGACGGCATACCTGCGCTGGTGATCGATCCGAAGGGAGACATCTCAAATCTTCTACTCACTTTTCCCGATTTGAAAACCGAAGATTTTTTACCTTGGATAAATTATGACGAGGCCAGAAAAGAACAAATGACAGAAAAAGATTTTGCTGAAAAGCAGGCGGACGTTTGGAGAAAAGGCATTTCAGAATGGGGGCAGAATCCTGAAAGAATCAAACTCTTGAAAGATTCAGCGGAGTTCAGAATATATACGCCGGGAAGCAGTGCCGGTTATCCGGTTTCTTTTCTGAAATCTTTTCAGGCACCAGGCGAAAAAACAGCATCCGACCGTGAATTTCTCGCAGAAAAGATTAATTCCACGGTCACGGGACTTTTAAATCTCGTCGGTATTGAAGCAGATCCTTTGAACAGCAGAGAACACATTCTTTTAACAAACATATTCGATTATTATTGGAGTAATAAAGAGGACATGAGCCTGGAAACAATTATTAGGTCCATTCAAAAACCTCCGATGACGAACGTCGGCGTAGTGAGTGTTGAATCTTTTTTCCCTTCCAAAGACAGGTTTGCACTGTCGATGAAGTTCAACAACATTCTGGCTTCGCCGGTTTTTTCCGCTTGGACGCAAGGCAACCCTCTGGAAATTGAAAAATATCTGTACGGACAGAACGGAAAACCGCGCGTGAGTATTTTTTCGATATCTCATCTCAATGATTCAGAAAGAATGTTTTTTGTTTCTCTTTTTCTGACCAGCCTTCTTGAGTGGACCAGATCGCAGGAAGGCACATCCAGTTTGAGAGTAATATTTTACATGGACGAGGTATTTGGATATTTTCCCCCCGTGGCGAATCCTCCGTCCAAACCGCCATTGATGTCTTTGCTGAAACAAGCTCGCGCTTTCGGCCTGGGAGTGGTTTTGGCGACTCAAAATCCCGCGGACATTGATTACAAAGGTCTGTCAAACATAGGCACATGGTTTATTGGAAAACTTCAAACTGCGAGAGATAAGGAAAAACTGCTCGAAGGTCTTGAAAGTTCGGCTTCGGATTTTCAGATGACAAAAAACGAGATATCGAACCTGATATCCGGCATAGGCAAAAGGGTCTTTTTGATGAGAAATATTCACGAAGAAAAACCCAAACTTTTTAAGACGAGATGGGCGCTTTCGTATCTCAGAGGTCCGATAACGAAAGAACAGATAAAAATTTTATCGCCGAAGGAAGAAACTCCTGTCAGGACTGAAGACAATTTACCTGAGCCGGCAGCCGTCGATTCTGTCGAATCAGTTTCAGCTCACTCCAAACCGTTCATTCCCGAAAGCATAAAAGAGTATTTTATTCCGCTCGGCGAAAGCGTATCCGAGTCAGGCAAATTGGTTTACAGACCCGTAATTCTTTCGATCGGAAGATTGTTTTTTAAAGAGGAAAAATCCGAAGAAACTCACGAAAAAAAATGCATTATTGTCGCTCCTTTTTCAAATATCAATCAAGGACCAGAAATTGAATCTATCAAAGAGATGAAGTTGAATTTAAAAGATCTCAATGACAAACCGTACAAAGAAGACGCGGAGTTTTCCAGTGTCCCGCCAGAAGCTTTTAATGCCAAATTCTTTTCAGTTTCGGAAAAAGCAATCAAAGACTGGGCTCAGAGGAACGTCTTTGCCGAGATAAAACGAATTCCTACTCTGGGGGAAGTGTCCGGTATCGATGAGGACGAAAGAGATTTCAGAATAAGAATGATTCAACACCTTCGTGAAAAAAGAGACGAAGAAGTCGAAAAACTCAGATCGAAATACGCTTCAAAAATGACTAAGCTTGAAGAAAGAGAAAGAAAGGCATTGCATGTATTTGAGAAAAAAAAGGACGAAGTGTCTGATCAAAAATCACAATCGGCGATTTCATTCGGTTCCACATTTATCGGTGCATTTTTGGGAGGCAGGAGAATCAGCGCTTCAAATTTGAGCAGAGCCGCATCCTCAGTGAGAAGCGTTTCAAGAGTGACAAAAAAAAACAAAGAGGCTGGCAGGGCTAAAGAAAACTATGAAAAGATACTGGCCGAAAAAAAATCTCTGAACACCGATCTTGAGAATGATATTTCGATTTTACAGAAAAAATTCGATTCTTCGGAACTTGAGGTGGTGAGAGAGAAAATTTTTCCGAAAAAGAAAGACATTTTCATAGATTTGACTTGCCTGGCCTGGGAACCGACTAAATAAATCCGAGTGATTTTGCGCTTTCATAACCAATGTCCTTGAAGGATCATTGTGAATGAACATGGGATATAACAGGAAAGTGCTTAATCAGAGTCGAGGACGTCCCTGATTTTTCTGGCCAGTTTCTCCTCTGAAAAAGCTTTTTGAATGAAATTCGTCCCGTTTTCGAATCCCTCTTTCACAGGAATGTGTCCGTTGGGATATCCGGAACAGAACAGAAATTTAACTTTTGGATTTTTTTCGGCGATTATATTTGATAATTCTTTGCCGTTCATTACAGGCATGATGATGTCTGTCAGCACAAGATCTACCGCGTAGTCTGACGATTCGAGAAGTTTTAGAGCAGTTTCTCCGTTCTTGGCTTCGAGCACTGTGTAACCAAGCTTTTTAAGTAATATAAAAGAAAAATTTCTGATGCATTCGTTGTCGTCTACGATAAGAATTGTTTCATTCCCGCCTTTGATATTTGTATTTTTTATGGAAGTTTTCAGGTGTTTTCCGTTAGAGACAGGCCAATAAATTTTTAATGTAGTTCCGTGATCCTTTTCGCTGTATACGCTTATGCCCGCATGGTTTTGTTTCACTATCCCGTATATGATGGAAAGCCCCAGACCGCATCCTTTACCCTTTTCTTTCGTCGTGAAAAAAGGCTCGAAAATCCTCTGAATCACATCTTCCGGCATACCGATGCCTGTATCGCTGATTGAGATCTGGATATAATCCCCTTCAGTTATGCCTATGTGCATCATTGAGTAAGATTCATCGAGCCAGATGCCTTTCGTCTCAATTATGATTCTCTTTTCGCCGTCATGTTTTTGTAATATGGCGTCTCTGGCATTCACAGTCAGATTGATTAGTATTTGTTCCAGCTGAAGAGGATCTGCTTTGATCGGTTCAATGTCAGCGGAAAGCCTGAGTTCTATCTCTATGTCACTGCCGACCAGATGGCTCGTCATCTCCTTGAAATTTCTTATCGACTCGTTAAGGTCTAGAAATACGGGCGAGAAGTCCTGTTTTCGGCTGAAAGTGAGCAGTCTGTTTGTCAGGTCAGAAGCTTTTCTGCATGAATCCTTTATAAACATCAATTCCTGATTTACCGCTTCTCCGGAATCGATCTTCATGTTGATGATCTCGGCTAAATTGGTTATTACAGAAATTATGTTCCTAAAATCATGTGCCATATCACCTGCGAGAGTGCCGATTGAGTCAAGTTTCTGAACTTGAGCCAGCTGCTGATTGAGCTGGCGGATTGCTGTGACGTCTTCCTTTACCGAGAAAAATCTGATTATTTCGCCTTTGTCGTTTTTGACAGGCGCAATGGTCGCCGATTCCCAATATGTGTCGCCGTTTTTCTTTTTATTTTTGAATTCTCCCTTCCACGTCCTTCCCGAGTTAATAGTGTCCCATAGCTCCTTGTATTCAATTTCATCGGTTTCGCCGGTTTTAAGAAATTTCGGATTCTTGCCGACGGATTCTTCAAGAGAATACCCTGTAACTTCAGTAAATTTTGGGTTGACGTATTCTATTGAACCGTTTTTGTCGGTTATCATGATCAGGGTCGGGCTTTGCTCGACAGCGTGAGAGAGCATCAGAACATTTTCTTCTGTCAATTTCTGCTGAGTTATGTCTCTGCATACGGATACCGACAAAGAATCTTCGCCTCGATTGAGAAGCGTGGTAAGAGCTTCCACCCAATACCGGGTTCCGTCTTTTTTTGTCTTTTCGTCCGTGTAAAGAACAGGGATGCCTTTGGAGAGATTTTCCATGAATTCCGGAATCGATTCTTTGTCAGCTACTCTGACGGACGGGTCTGAAAGTACGTTTTTTTCTATTATTTCATCTTTGGTGTATCCAGTTTGGGATTCGGCGGATTTGTTTGCGTCAACAATCAATCCGCTGTTTTCTCCTCCTATCTTACTCAATATCACGGCGTCTGGGAGGTTTTCGAAGAGGAGCTTGAATTTATTTTCCGACTCTTTCAGTTCACTCTCTGCTTTTTTCAGGTCAGTTATGTCCCATACGACCACTATGCTCGATTTCTTGTTTTTAAATGTTATAGGAAAAGAGGCGACTTCGACGTCAATTTCTCTTCCGTCGAGTCTGAGAAATTTCTCCACAATTGGATCAGAATGTTTATCATGTTCCTGGGCGAGTTTAATTCTTTCCGAGACTATCTGTCTGAAATCAGTATGAACAAAGCTGAAAACCGGACGTCCTATAAGATCATCCGGTGATTTTGCCGCTGTCAAAAAGGCGGCTCTTTTGTTAGCGTATATGATTTTTCCTTCCGAATGAATAGCTATAGCAGCCGGATTGAATTCGATGAGCCTCATGTAATCGTTCTCGATTTTCTCAATACGGGAAGATAAAATTCTGCTTTTCTTTTTTGCTTTCGGTGAAGACTTGTTTTTATCCAGGCATTTTGTAATTCTGCCTACCAATTCAGCAGGTTTAAAGGGAGCCAATATGAAATCGTCGATTGTACCAAGATCAGGGGTTACGTCAACTGTTTGTTTCTCTGATGCGAGAATAAAAATAAGCGACGTCGATCTCAATTTGGCGTTCAATTTAAACTTTCTGAAGGAAGAAGCGTTTTTTGCTCCTCTTTCGTAAGCACTGAAAATCACCAGATCTGGTTTAATCTTTTCCGATATGGCGATGCATTTTGGCCTGTCCTTGGAAACTTGGACTGAAAAGCCTTGGTTTTCAAGCGTTTTTATGATTTTAGATGAAGATTTTTTACCGTCAGTAAAAAAGAGAACAAGAGGATGTTTTTTTTTCGTTTTAATTTTTTTTTTCATAACAACAACATGCACAACTGTTAAATGTTTAATAGGGAATGCGGTAAATTAAAGTTCATTCTATCAAATATTCCCGGTTTTGAAAAGAAAAATTAAAATAGCATGAATCGCTAAAGGTAAAGGTAATTATCGTAAATAGCAAGTATTCACTGAGGAAACGTGGATTGTGTCAATAAAATTAAGAATAAATTTTTACAATTTTATGCCACAGCCGAAATAAAACAGGTTTCTCGTCTCTTCCCGGCTATTGATGCGTTTTAAATGACCTGCTTCGAAACAAAAGAACATGACGATAGATTCCAGTTCGGTATTCAAGTAGTACGAATGCATTACGATGTGCTCGGATAAGCCGTATGAGTAAAGAAGTTTGACGGCTAAATTGGTTCCTGTCGTGCCCAAAGATCTTGTAAATAAGCCGTATCCAAGGCCAATACCCGCGGCTCTATACCCTGCATTTATTGAGAGGAATGGTCCGTCCATTATACTGTAATTGACTATATACGGCCACGAGAGTTTGACTGTTCTAGGAATATAAAGATTTATCTCAGCATTTATTCCGATTTTTTCGTTATACGTCAAGGCGATGTTATATGGGAAAACTCTTTTGTATACGAATTCCGGTTCCTCAGCTGGCAAATCAGATGTTATTGCATGAGCCGGCAGGGACACAACAAATAATATTGTCGCTGCAAGATGCTTATGATTTGTGAAATTTTTTGTAAATCCAGTCATTTTTTTCTTTTTCCAATCCGCTTGCAAAGCTATTATACTTGAAAGTGCAAAAAGAAAAATCTTTTTTTCAAGGGTTGAAAAATCCCTCAATTTCTGATATTATCGAACGCAATTTTCCCGAAACATTGTACGGAATAAAAAGCGCAATACAAAAGGAGCTCAAATGTCATTCAATTTGCGGAACAGGAATTTTCTTAAACTTCTCGATTTTACTCAGGAAGAAATAAAGTACCTGCTTGACCTTTCATTTTACCTGAAAAGAGCGAAAATTGCCGGTTGTGAACAGCAGAGACTTAAAGGAAAAAAGATCGCCCTGATTTTCGAAAAAGCTTCGACGCGGACAAGATGCGCTTTCGAAAGCGCCGCATTCGATCAAGGCGCTTGCGTCACCTATCTCGGACCCGAAGGCTCTCACATGGGTAAAAAGGAGAGCATAAAAGACACTGCAAGGGTTTTGGGAAGGATGTTCGACGGAATAGAATACAGGGGTTTTGGACAAAACATAGTGGAAACTCTCGCCAAATATTCTAACGTTCCGGTTTGGAACGGATTGACCGATGAATTTCATCCGACACAGGTACTCGCTGATTTCATGACGATGATCGAACATAACGAAAAACCTCTGCACAAAATGTCGCTTTGCTTTCTTGGAGACACCAGAAACAACGTTTCGAATTCTCTGATGGTTGGATCTGCAAAAATGGGAATTGATTTCCGGGCTGCCGGTCCTAAAGACAGACACCCTGATGAAAAACTGTTGAAACAATGCCGAGAACTGGCGGGAGAAAATGGAGCAAAGATATCCGTGACCGAGGATCCCGAGGAAGCGGTCAAGGGGGCGGATTTTCTTTACACGGATGTTTGGCTCTCAATGGGTGAATCCGAAGACTTGTGGAGAGACAGGATAAAAAAGATGCTACCCTATCAGGTGAACAAGACTCTCGTCGAAAAAACAGGGAACAAAAATGTTCGTTTTTTGCATTGCCTTCCTTCTTTTCACAATAGGGAAACTTCACTCGGAGAAAAGATATTCAAGGAATACAATCTCGACGGTCTTGAAGTCACAGAGGAAGTATTTGAATCTGCTGCTTCCGTCGTTTTCGATGAGGCAGAAAACAGAATGCATACAATAAAAGCAGTAATGGTAGCTTCTTTAGGGGATTAATGATTACTGAGAATAATCTGCGCGGCGGGGCGTAAGTCACGCCGCGCTTTTGTTTGCAAAGGTTCTGTTCCTGTAAAAAAGAGTGATATCGGTCAGGACCATAAGAGCATTTAACGCGTAAAGAAACGTAATTTTGTCCGGCACTGCCAGTATCTTGTGAGTTATCCCGCAAAGATATCCGATAAAAATTATCCAAAGGAAAGGGAGGCTTTTCCCTTCGTTATTTTTGGACGAGAACGATTTCCAAATGGAAAACGGCCAAGCTGAGCCGAAACAGACAAGCATGACCCCTTCAAATATCTGAGGCATTTCATACCGCCGTCTTGTCCGCTTCGTCAGACAAAACGCAGCCGAATTTTTCGATGAGATAATTGTCCAGTTCGTCGGCTTTCAAAGATATTTCCAGGATGTTTTTCATTATTTTTTCCGAAAAACTTGAATTGATGTCGGTGAGATGAATTCTGTAAGATACGTATATAATTCCTTTGTCAACTCCGAGATAAAATGGAAGCGCCGGATTGCTGAGTATGTATTTGTATAACTCCGTGAGATTTTCCTGGGGCAGTTTGACAAGAGGGCAGGTTGCTATCAGGTAATTTGTTCTGTAGACGAATATCCTCAAAAGAGCGCTGCCTTTGTGAAATTCCCAGAATTCATAGCCGTTTCTCGCGAGGATCGGATCTATTCCCATTGTTTGAATTGTTTTTTCTATAAACAATGATAAAGCGCTCATCGGAGTTTTGCCGAACAGTTTTTTCGCGTCAAGCTTGGCGCCGCAATTTTCACAGTATTCGTCTTCCTGTTCAAGCAGGAAACTGCACGACGGGCATTTGACCGAATACTTATGGGGCATTTTCTTTTCAAAAACCTCGAGCTCTTTCATAATGATGTCCGCCGGGAGTGAAAAACCCATGTTTTCAGCTTCTTTGAATTTGCAAGTAGTGATCCCGATTATTTTACCTTCCGGTAAAACCATTGGTCCGCCGCTGTTGCCGGGATTTATCGCGGCGTCTGTCTGTATGTAGCATTGACCGTTGACTAGTTGATTCATGTTAGAGATTATCCCTTCTGTTACCGTGAAAGGAAAACCGAACGGATAGCCGAGAACTAGAACCTTGTCCATATTTTTAAGATTTCCGGTACTTGAAAAATTGATTTCAGGAGACGGAATTTCGCGCGAAGGCTTGAGAAAAGCGAGGTCGTATTTCGGAGAGATTAGAATGACATCGGCTTTGAAAGGCTTTTTGTCGGAATTTTCGACAGAGACTTCTCTCTCTCCGTCAATCACGTGGTGATTCGTTATTATTACACCGTGCTTTTTTGAAAAGAACCCTGATCCGCTTCCTTTTGAAGTCTTGATTTTATAAACCAGATTGAAGATTTCATTTATGTCTGCCATTTTTTCCTCCGTAGATTACTGAGAATTCATTACTTTTGTCATCGATTTGAAAAGTTCTTCAGCGGCTGTTTTCCAATCTTTTCCCGAAGAATTTTTCAAACCTTGATTAAGTGTTTCTTCTATGTTTTTAGGAACAAGAAACCTGTAGTATAAATTGTATATGTCGTAAAGAAGGAATATAACTGCGCTCAAGTGCGCAGAAGAAGCCATGTCTTTTTCAGCGTTGTTGTAGTAATTTTCAAGTTGTTTTTTGACAACTGGCAAAGTGGCGTGTTTTCTCACAGAAATTAAGAACTCAGTTTTGTACGTTGAATCTGCGAATTTTTCATATGAAATTGATCCAAGGTTTTCAAAAAAACTGTACGCGTGTTCCAATTTTTCTGCCGGGGGGATTTTTGCGTAGGATTCATTTATTGCTTTTTCTATTTCTGTTCTCAAAAACCCCTGAAGAGAAAAAATGTAATCTAATTTCATCATCGAAATGAGTGCAGATTCAACTCCGATGTCGAACCATCTTTTTTCTTTGAAATATGTAAGAAAATCAAGACTTTCCTTAACATGCAGTTTGAACTTTTCGAAATAATCCTTGAGTTCCTTGTCGGAATAGCGAGTGAATTTTGGAGTGTATATCCTCTGAGTCTGAAATTTTTCTATGAAGAGGTCGTCGTAATGATCAGCGTTAATGCATATTTCATAAAGAATGTCGTAAAGTTTATAAGGCTCACACAATTCAAGGGGAAGTTTTATCCTGAAAAACAGCTTGTCTTCTTCAAGGACGATTTGAGTTAAAAAAAGAACTGAGAAGTTTATTTCTGCGATCTGCCTGAGCAAGGCGTTTACTTTTTTCTCAGGTACACTCAAAAACGGGGCGTTTATATCCAGTTCTTTGTCGGTGAGTTTAAGTTTTATGACAATGGAACCGTGGGGAATGTCGAATTCGTCTTTATTTTTATTTCCGTGTTTTTTTACAACTTCAGGGTCCAGGTAATTCAGGAAATTTATTACAGTTTCCCTGAAATTCTTTTTGTTGAAAGAATCCAGGGTGACTTGCCATCTGTCCGTAAAATCGGTGAGTCCGATCAAGCCTCCTATAGGTTTTTCAAAAAGGTACGAATTGTTCATTTTACCTCCGTTTTGAGTTTTTTATTCCGGTTTTCTTACTCATATCCGCCAGGGTCACGTTCAATGAATATTACGGCTTTGCCTTCGCGGAATGATACTTCTATAATATCTGAAATCATGTGATTGCTCAATCCCCTGCTTCCTGGGTCAACATCGCAGTCGTCGAGTTCGTATTTGAATCCTTTCATCGTCAGCCCTTTCAAAGAATCGCCGAAAGCGAAAATTGAGAACATCTGTTTCTCAAACGCTTTTTGAAGGCGATAAGAGCAAGGACCTGAAAGGGCTGTTATTGTCCAGTGATCGTCGAGAATCTCTATTGTTTCCGTTTTTTTAAAGAGCAAAGAGATGTTGGAAAAAAGATGATCCGGTCTCTTGCCGAGGGCGTTAATAAGTACAATTTTACTTGGTTTTTTGGAAAGGGCGAAATCTACCGCGAGCTCAGAGTCGCTTTGGTCTTTTTCGGCGGGTGCTAATATTGTGATTGTTTTTTCGGGTATATCTCCAAAAGTTGTAGAATCCATGTCTCCTATGAAAAAGTCCGGTTCTATTCCGTATTCTCTGAGTATGTCGTAGCCGCCGTCTGCGGCGATGAGTAAATCGGAGTCTGACATCTCATTTATCGCGTCTTCTCTTTTCGTTTTTTCTCCGGCGAGGGATATGCAGATTTTCATCGGATCAGGGATGCAGATGATATTTCATCCGCGACGGTTTTGTTTTTAATTTTTTCTATAATGGAAAGTGCAAATTCAAAAGCGGTTCCGGGACCCTGGCTCGTCACAATGTTCCCGTCGATAAAGATGCGGGATTTCTGGTAAAATCCGCCGTTTATGCTGTTTTTAACCGAAGGATGAGAAGTGTATTTTCTGTTCTCCAATATCCCCGCTCGATCCAATATTACTGGAGCCGCGCATATTGCGCATATAGGTTTATTATCGCGGTCAAAAATCCTCACTGTATCCAATATCGCTTCGGATTCGGCCAATGCATTGACCGCTTTCAAACCGCCTGGTAGAACCAGAAGATCGAATTTTCCAGCAGATGCCGGATCAAACACGGAATCTGTTTTCAGTACGACGCCGTGCCCTCCTATAACTGTATCGTAATTGAAACCGGTGACCTCAATTTCAATTCCTGCTCTGCGAAAAAGATCAATAACAGTTACCGCTTCGATTTCCTCGAAACCATCCGCGATAATAATCATCGTTTTCAACGCGGCACCCCTTTTTATCGAACGGTTTTCAAAGCAACAATTTTGTTATCAAATTCAACAGCAGCAGTTTGTATAACAGCGCAGAAAGCAAAGCCGCGGCTGGAACTGTCAGGAGCCAGGAGATAAGTATCCTTCTTATGATTCCAAAATTAACCGCCCCGAATCCTCTGGCGTATCCGACTCCGACGACCGCTCCGACCACAGTGTGCGTTGACGATACTGGCAATCCAAAAAACGAAGCTATAATGACTGATGTCGCGACTGAAATATCTATTGTAAAACCCCTTGTGTTGTTGAGGGATGTAATCTTTTCTCCTATTGTCCGCATTACTCTGTATCCGAGCAGAGCGACTCCGAGGGCGATTCCTATTCCTCCAAGCGCTAGAATGGATTTATCGACTGTCACGGGGAGTGAACAGGCGATAACTCCTGATTTTGCGACCATCAATATTATAGCTATCGGCCCTATGGCGTTCGCGACGTCATTTGCTCCGTGTGCGAAAGATACATAACAGGATGTGAGTATTTGCATCTTGCGAAATATTTTTTCGACCGAATACTCTTCGTTTTTTTCGAATTTGACGATTCTCAATAAAAGAAAACTTAAAATCGTCGTTGTAATCGCGATGAGTAAAGCCGTGACAAATGCGAACAAAACACCTTTTGAGAGAGTTTTGACGGTGAAAAGCCAAGATATGGTCAGAAATGTGAATCCGATGATGAACGGAGCGGTTTTTTTTGTCCAGTTGAATGGGTCGTCCTTTCTCAAAATGATTATTGAAAGAATCTTGAAGACCGTGTAGGAAAGTATCGCTCCGAGGACGGGGGAAATTATCCAGGAAAATACAATGACGAGAACTTTCATCCAGCTTACCGACTTAACTCCTCCGGCGACGAGGCCGAATCCAATCAGTCCTCCAATAATGGAATGCGTTGTAGATATCGGCATGTCGAATCTGGTCGCGGCTAAAATGAAAATTGCCGAAGCCAATATGGCGGCAAAAGCACCCGCGATAAGGATTTCAGGACTGCTGAAATTTGTCATCGGAACTATCCCCTTGCAGATGGTCTCGGTGACCATTTTACCGAAGAAGAAAGCACCGGAAAACTCTAATACTGCGGCGATAAGTACTGCCTGTTTTATTGTAATAGCTTTTGCTCCGACGGCGGTTGCCATCGAATTTGCTACGTCGTTAGCCCCAATGGCAAAGGCGACTATAAAACCTGAAGCCAAAGCTAAAAAGACTATTACGCTCATCAGCCTTTAATGAATCTCAGAAGAAGTTCGGCGCCGTTTTCAGCGTAGTCGCCCATTTTAGATAGAATTATTAAAACACTTTCTATGAAATATAGATCGACAGGATTAATGTCGTTTTTCATTGAGTATAACTTTTTAGCAATTTCAATCGATTTTTTGTCGACGGATGATTCGAGTCTTTCGACCATGAAAATCTCTTCTTTTTCAATGTCGGATTCTTTTGCCGAAAATGAAAAATAAAGAAGAGATTTTAGAGATCTTATAGCGCTTTCGAGATAGTCAACAGCCTTTATTACTTCATCGAGCAGAACGAAAAATTCAGCGGTCAGGTTCTCGCCAAGTTTGACTCTGTTGAGAGAGAGTTTTTTTGCTATGTCTTTTGTAAGGTCTATTAGATTTTCCTGCATGGACAGGTAATCCAGAAAGTCGCTCTTGTCGAAAGGAATTTTTATTCCAGTGGCGATTATTTCCCTGATTTTAAATTTTACGTCGTCGGCGCGACTTTCATTGGTGCAGATTACGGATGAATACTTATCTATGTTCTCGTCATTGAAGTACAATTCAAACATCGGTTTTAGAATTTTTATGGAATCATCAAGCAGCAGAGCGTGTTCAATCAGTAAATTGAGCGGTTCGTTCTGAGGAAATAATTTCTTGAAAATGGAAGTGTTCATTTTTTTTATATTCCAGAATTAAATCTTTCTGTCAAGCTGCGTTTATTTTAGGTAAAATAATTGAGTTATAAAATCTTGTTTTTTAAAAGGAGAGCTCTTGAAAATTTCAATGATGACAGCGCTTTTTTTTATGTTCATTACATCTTGTTTCGCTTCTCTTACCGATGAAGTCGTACATTCGCTCGAAAATGCTTCAACTCCGTTTGGCGCTTTGGTCGCAGGTTATGGTCTTTCGACGGGCAAAACACCTGGATTCGGGCATTTTTCCGCCAGCGCCGGCGCCAGTATGGTCAGATTTGAAATTGAGAATCCGATTTCGGAAGGTTCGTCCTATAATTTGGGAGTCCCTTCGATTCACGGTGAGATTCAGATCGGAATTTGGAACGGACGGCACATGCCGATGTCGGGCGTGACTTTTTTTAAAACGGCACTTGTCGGAAGATACGGAGTGGTTGTTGTGCCGGGAGCCGTCGGATCAGGAAAAAGCGGATCAATTGTACCTTATTATTCCGCCGGAATAAAGGTTGGTGTAATTCAAGGAGGGCTTCTTTTCCCGGATGCTTCATTGACCGCAGTATATACGAAATCGTCCGAGATAGATCTTTTTTCATTACCGAGGTCAGCCGCGGACACTACTTTCGAAGTCTCGGTTAAACCGGAAGCTGTTTCAGTATTTATAGACGTCTCGAAAAGGCTTTTTTATTTGTGCCCGTATTTTGGAGTCGGGATCAATTTGTCTGACATAAACGGCGAATTCAGCATTTATCCGGCATCCGGCGACCCGCACGTAACGGCTTTTTCGCGGGGTTCCGTAAAAAAATACGTAAAAAGTTTTGTATGGAGAACCGGAACAGAGATTTCATTGTTTCCCCTTTTGAGCGCGGACGCGGAATTCGGAATGACTGGGGAAAAATGGATTTTATCGCTCGGAGCGAGAATTTCTCTTTAAACACAATTTTATGTATAATCCTTGCGCGATTTGTTTTAGTCTTGTTAATATTTCGAAGTCTTCAAACTTTAAAATAAGCCACGGGAGTTTCATTTGAGCGTTCACATCAGAGATCAATGGAAAAGAATAGCCAATTTTAAAAAAAATCTGCCTTCTAACCGGGAACTTTTCGAATCGGCCAAATTTTCCGGAGAAAAGGGGATTTCAGACATCGTCGAAGGTAAGATTTACCTCATAAAAGGATTGACCGGTGCAGAACTGGACGAAATCAAAAGCGCAGTGTTTTACAATTTTCTCACGGAAGACATTTTCGAGGATGCCCTTCCCGTGTGGGAGGGAGAAATTATTGAGATCGCATACCTGCCGGGTGTGATGGATCCCGTCGCTGTAACTCTCGAAAAAATCTTGGGAGACTGTTTCAGAAAAGACACGGAAATTCAGACACGGAAATTATTTTTAATCAAAGGTGATTTCGACCGGACAAACATTATTAAAAGGGTTCTTTCAAATCCTATAATTGAAGAAGAAGTGCCTGTCGGCACTCTGCCTGAAAGAGGAAGTTACTTTCACAACCCAGTTGTAAACCGCTTCAACATAGAAGACAGAACTTCAAAAGAACTGCTCGAAATATCACGAAGCATGACACTAAGTCTCTCATCGGATGAAATGATAGAAATTCAGAAATATTTTTCCGTTCTGAGAAGACTTCCCACGGACGCTGAACTCGAAACAATTGCGCAGACATGGTCTGAGCATTGCGTGCATAAAACACTAAGAGGGCTGTTCCATTTCGAATCCGAGATAATCGACGATTTGTTGAAAAGCACCATCGTCAAGGCAACACGTGAGATAGCGAGAAAAGACTGCGTAAGCGTATTCAAGGACAATGCCGGGATAGTGTCTGTTGACGGTGATACGGCATATTGCGTTAAAGTCGAAACACACAATCATCCTTCAGCGCTCGAACCTTACGGAGGAGCAGGAACAGGTCTTGGAGGAGTTGTAAGAGACATTCTCGGAACTGGCCTCGGAGCAAAACCGGTCGCCGGAATAGACGTTTTCTGCACAGGAAATCCTGACGCCGGTTATTCATCTCTTCCTGAAGGGACGATGCATCCGAGAAGGATATTGAATGGAGTGGTTTCAGGCGTGCGGGATTACGGAAACCGCATCGGGGTACCAACTGTCAGTGGAGCTCTTGTCGTTGACGACGGATTTCTACGCAATCCCTTGGTTTTTGCCGGATGTATCGGAGTCCTGCCTGTTAAAGCCGCTAATAAAAAAGTCTCTCCGGGAGATAGAATAGTACTCGTAGGCGGTAAAACAGGCAGAGACGGATTGCACGGGGCTACTTTTTCCTCAGTGACTCTCGACTCCGAATCAGAAAAAAAATCGCAGGGTTCCGTTCAGATAGGAAATCCGATAGAGGAGAAGAAAATCATAGAAGCTGTGATCAGGATCAGGGAAGAAAACCTCCTGAACGCAGTGACGGATTGCGGAGCGGGAGGGCTTTCCTCGGCGGTCGGAGAGATGGGGGCGGAAACAGGTGCGATAGCCCGTCTCGAAAATGTCCCTCTCAAGTACGAGTACATATCTCCATGGGAGATATGGCTCAGCGAATCTCAGGAGAGAATGGTATTAGCCGTCCCTCTTGAAAATATTGACAGAGTTTTTGAAATTTGCGATGAAGAGCAGACCAACGTAAGCGTCATAGGAGAATTTTCCGAGACATGTAAGCTCGAAGTGTATTATTACGAGGAAAAAATCATCGATCTGGACATGAAATTTCTTCACGAAGGCGTTCCAAGAAGACACATCAAGGCGAGAGAAAAGCAAATTCCTATAGACCGCTCTGTCAGAATGGAGACAGACCCGGAAAAAGCTTTGATCGATCTACTTTCCATGCCTGACATTGCCAGTAAGGACTGGATAATTAGACAATATGATCATCAGGTTCAGGGGAAGACGGTAACCGGACCTTTCTCGGGAGAAAAACAGAAAAGCCACAGCGACGGAGCATCTTTTTTTATTGACTATTCAAAAAAGAATTGCCTGGCCGTAGGTCTGGGTATCAATGTCAACATCGGCAAATACAATTGTTACAAAATGGCTCTTTTTTCAGTGGAGGAAGCTCTGAGAAACCTGGTCTGTTCAGGCGGCGACCCTTCAAGAGCTGTACTGCTCGATAATTTCTCGTGGGGCAGTTCAGACGATCCCGAGGCGATGGGAGATCTTGTGTCTGCTTGTAAAGCGTGTCACGATGCTTCAATGAATTACGGTACGCCTTTCATAAGCGGTAAAGACAGCCTGAACAACACCTTTAAATCCGATGGAAAATCAGTAAGCATTCCTCCGACCCTTCTTATAACTTGCGTTTCCGTAAAAGGCGATCTGTCACCCCTGAATTCTTTTTACTGTCCCGGTGACAGGATATATGTTTTAGGTCCTGAACCGAAAGGGTTGGGAGGCAGCTGTTTCGAAAAAAGAGCACGTGTTCAATGCGGACTCCTGCCTGAAATTGACCTTAAAACTTCGAAAGATGTCATTTGGAAAGTGTTTTCTAACCTCGATTCATTCAGCTCTATACACGATGTCTCCGAAGGCGGCCTGGCTGTTAGCCTCGCGGAAATGGCTATAGGGAGCGGTTTTGGAGCGGCGATCGTCAAACCGTCCGATCAAGATCTGTTGGATTTCATGTTCTCTGAGTCGCCTTCAAGGTTCGTCGTGACCGTTAGCGAAAAAGCAGACGTTGATATTTTCAAGGGTGTTGTCTGTACTGAAATCGGAAAAGTCTTGGAAGAACCAATTCTTGAGATCAGCAGTGATAAAAAAAACATGACTTATGATATATCAAAACTGGAGGAAGCTTATTTCTCGAAAAGACTCTAAGAAAATAGCAATCATACAAGCTCCCGGAACGAATTGCGACAGGGAATCTTATTTTTGTGTGTCCAATGCCGGATTCCAACCGTTTTTCGTCAAGCTGAACGATTGTATATATTCCAAAGACCTTCTCTCTGAGATGAGAGGATTGATATTTCCGGGCGGCTTTACTTATGGAGATTATCTTGGTTCCGGAGTCATTTTCTCATTCATTGTCAGAACGAGACTTGAAAACTCACTTGCAGAATTTGCAGAGAAGAAAGGCAAAATCCTCGGCATTTGTAATGGATTTCAGATACTTGTAAGGCTCTCGCTTCTTCCTTTTCCGGGTGAAACTCAAACCGTGTCATTGGAAGAGAACGAAAGAGGGAGATTTGAATGCCGATGGATCCCGCTTCTCAGAAACGATTCCAAAGTAAGGAGTTTCAAAGATATTCCGGAGAGTTTTTATCTTCCAGTCGCTCACATGGAAGGTAGGGTCACTTTTAGCGACAAAAAGGCGATTGAAAGAGTTGTCGAGGGCGGACAGGCGGTTTTCTTTTACGGTAAAAAGGAACCAACTGTCAATTATCCTGAAAATCCGAACGGATCTCAAATGGGAATAGCCGGTATTACTGACCCGAGCGGTTCCATACTCGGACTCATGCCCCATCCGGAAAGATTTCTCGATCTGCGACAGTACCCTTTCAGAGGAGAAACTTTCAAAGAACCCCTGGGTATTACTTTTATGAAACTGTTTTTCAGGACTATGGAGGAGTGATGTCTGAATATCCATTTGCCGATGTTGAAAAAAAGATACAGGAAAAGTGGAAGACCGAAAAAATCTTCAAAACCAGCGAAAATCCTCAAAATAAGTATTATGTTCTCGAAATGTTCGCCTACCCTTCGGGAGACCTTCATGTCGGGCACCTGAGAAATTACGTAATAGTGGATTTGTTGGCCAGATACTACGCGCAAAGAGGTTACGATGTTTTACATCCCGTAGGATGGGATGCCTTCGGTCTGCCCGCAGAGGAAGCGGCAATAAAGAACAAGATACATCCCCGTAAATGGACTGTCGCAAACATAGAAAAGTCCAGAAACACGCTTAAATCCATAGGCCTTGGATATGACTGGGATACTGAAATAATGACGTGCGATCCCGATTATTACAAGTGGACACAGTGGATTTTTCTGAAACTTCTGGAAAAAGATATGGCATACCAGGATACTTCTCTGGTCAACTGGTGCCCCAAATGTCAGACAGTCCTGGCTAACGAGCAGGTCGAGGGGGGTCAATGCTGGCGCTGTCATTCTGAAGTAACAAAAAGGGAATTAAAGCAGTGGTTCTTCAGGATAACAGATTTTGCGCAGACACTGCTCGACGATCTCGAAACGATCAAAGATGGATGGCCGGAGCCGGTTGTGACGGCTCAGAAAAACTGGATAGGAAGGAGCGAAGGGGCAGAGATAGATTTTTGCGTGTCGGGGACAGATGTCAAGCTGTCTGTTTTCACAACAAGACCGGACACTTTATGGGGAGTCACTTACACTGCCATAGCGCCCGAGCACAAAAATCTGTCAAAAATCGTCTCTGAATCTGATCGTAGAGAAGAAGTGGAAGAATACGTGAAGAAATCAGTCCTCAGAACAGAGATCGAAAGGCTTTCGACGGCGGAGGAAAAAACCGGAGTATATTCGGGAGTAGACCTTATAAATCCTGTTACAGAAGAAAGAATTCCGCTTTACGTATGCGATTACGTACTGGCTTCTTACGGTACCGGTATAGTCATGGGTGTTCCCGCTCACGACACCAGGGATTTCGCTTTTGCAAAAAAACACGAATTGAACATAAAGAAAGTTATAAATCCTTCCGTAAACAATCCGGAAGTTGCCACTGACGATGAAGCTTTCAACAACGGTGAAGTATTCACCGGCGGTGAAACTTGTTTCACCGGCTATGGAATTCTGGAGAACAGCGGTGAATTTTCCGGAATGAAATCTGAAGAAGCCATCCCCCTGATAATTAACAGTCTTGAGAAAAAGAAAACCGGAAGAAAAAAAGTGAACTACAAACTTCACGACTGGCTTGTCAGCAGACAGAGGTATTGGGGAGCACCGATACCTGTTATTCATTGCCCTTCGTGCGGAGTTGTACCCGTCCCGGAGAAAGACCTGCCAGTCATCCTGCCAGACAACATAGAGGATTACACGCCGAAAGGCAAATCTGTTCTCGCGGCAGTCGATTCATACGTAAATGTGCCCTGTCCAAAGTGTGGAATACCGGCAAAAAGAGATCCCGACACTCTCGACACTTTTGTCGATTCTTCCTGGTATCAGCTCCGGTATCCGGATTCGGGCAATGATTCGGAAATAATCAATCCCGTTAAAGCGCAATCATGGCTGCCCATAGATAAATACATAGGAGGAATAGAACACGCCACCGGTCATTTGATCTATTTCAGGTTTATAACAAAATTTCTTCACAGAATAGGATATCTGCCATGCGCGGAACCGGCTCTGAGGCTTTTCAATCATGGTATGGTCTGCGGTGCAGACGGTTCTGTAATGTCCAAATCAAAAGGCAATGGCGTTGAAGCAGGTGAATTTGTAGGAAATTTCGGAGCAGACGTCTGCAGGGTCACGACTTTATTTTTGGCTCCTCCTGGCAGAGATGCTGTCTGGAGCGAGCAGGGAGTTGCCGGGGCGAAAAGATTTCTCGACAGGATATGGAGATTGGGAGAAAAATACACAGTCGAAGTTTACGACGAAAAAACTTCTGAAAACGACGAAAATAAACTGAGAAAGACAATGAACCTGACAATAAAAAAAGTCACTGAGGACATCGAAAACTGGGGTTTTAATACTGCCATTGCCAGCATGATGGAGCTTGTCAACGAACTTGTACCGTTCGAAGATTGCCGATCGAGAATTTTCCGCGAGGCATTCAGGAATCTTCTTCTGCTCCTGGCACCTTTCGCACCTCACATAGCTGAGGAGTTGTGGGAAAAAACAGGCGCCGATAAACTTGTTTTAAAATCAGGCTGGCCGGAGTACGACCTTGAGTCAATCCGATCCGAATCTGAAGAGATAGCAGTTCAGGTCAACGGCAAATTGAGGGCTGTCCTAAGTCTGTCGTCAGACATCACAAAAGAAAACGCTCTCAGGACAGCCGCTGAATCGCCTAACGTGAGACAGTATCTCGAAGGCAAGAAGATGGTTAAAAATATTTTTGTACCGCACAGGATGATAAGTTTTGTCGTCAAGTGACCGTTTTAAGCATATTCAGAGAACAGCGCTGGTTTTCTTTTGTATCCTTCATGCCGTTCTTTCATGTTCGAGAGAAAATATATCGGAAGCCAAGAGCAGAACGGGTGTTAACGGTATCGTACAGGGTATGACAGTGGTTTCAACGGAAAACGGCAAAACTTCGTGGATTCTTGAGGCTGACAGTTTGATTTCGGGCATCCTTGACACGAATGATGTATACGGAATAGAACTCAGTTTTTTTGACGAAAACGGGTTCCGAAGTTCTCTGATTATCGCTGATTCAGGAAAGCAGGTTGTCACAACCCAGGACATGTTCGCGTCGGGCGACCTTCTGATTGACATCTTCGAAAACGGATTCAGAAAATGGCGGATTTCAGCCGACAGTGTCTGGCAGAGGAACAGGCAGAGAAGAATAGACATATTCTGTCTCGATCTTCAGATGTCTGATTCAACCGGAAAAGATATTGCCGTGATTTCAGCGGATTCGGGTTCGTATTTTTTATTCAGCAAAGACCTCAGAGCAAGAGGCAATCTTGTTATTAGGCTTGCATCAGGAGGCTCATTGTCAACCGAAAGTCTTTATTACAACGAAGAACGGAAAACATTTACGACGGACGGCAGAATAGTATATGTTGAAAGAAACAACATACTCGAAGGGGTTGGTTTTGAAAGCGATCAGGAAATGAAAAATATTAGAGTTTTCAACGCAGTGTCGGGTAAAATTAAAACAGATGATATTTAAATTCACACATGCCGCAGCGCTTGTTTTTTTCTTTTGCCTTTCAGGTCAGGCAATTGAAGATCCTGAAAGTATGATGTCTTCTGATGAACCGTTTTCAATTAACGCCGGCATGATGACGACTCAGATACTCGGCAGCGGATACATCGTCCAACTCATGAACGGAGTTGAAATAATTCATGGTTCGGCAGTTATAACAGGAGATTCAGGGTACGCCGATCAGGAAAAAGGTATAGTTAAAGTGCTTGGAAAAGTTACGGTTAGAGACGGGGACGTCACAATAACTTCATCGGCGGTTATATATTACAGGGATTCAAGGAGAGCCGAAGCCATCGGAAGCGCCAAACTCGTGAGCCGGGACCAGGAAATTTCAGCCAACAAGCTTCAATATGACAGAAACAGAAAAATGAGCTCTGCTTCCGGAAATGTCTCCATGTTCGATCCCCAAAATAACACTTATCTTTTCGGAGACACCGGGAATTATTTTCTTGAAACCGACTACGGAATACTTACAGGAGATTGCAAAATGCTGTCTATATCTGAAAACGATACGTTTTCGGTCAGAGGCGATACAATGGAAAATTTTGCTGACAGCGGATTTTACTCTGTAACGGGTAATATTTCAGTTGAGAGGGGAACCGTTAGGGCTGAAAGTCACAGGCTGATTTATTTTCCCGACGAGGAAAAAGTGATAGTCTACGGGAGATTGCCGTGGATTAGTAACGAATACTCAAAAATATGGGGTGATTCGATAGTCATGTGGCTTGACGGAAAAGAGATATCCCGCCTCGAATCCTGGAGAAACGCTGGAGGAACCTTCACCGAGGATGAAAGTGTAAATCAAGTTTACGGGAACACGATAATTCTCGATTTTTTAAGGAATAAACCCCGCATGCTCGAAGTCCTGGGAAACGTCACCGGCTCCCAGAGAACCGGACAAAAGGAAGAAAATGGACCCTAAAAAGCTTTTTACAACAAGTCTTGAAAAAAAATACGGAAACAGAAAAGTTGTCAACAGCGTTTCTCTGGAAGTTTCGACCGGTGAAATTGTAGGTCTTCTCGGACCCAACGGAGCAGGCAAAACGACCACTTTTTACATGATGGTAGGCATAATCAAGCCTTTGTCAGGGGACATATTCCTCGACGAAGAAAAAATAACAAGAACGCCAATGTATCAAAGAGCTCGCAAAGGAATATCATATCTTCCTCAGGAAGCATCTATTTTCAGAGGACTTTCCGTGAGAGACAATATTGTTTCTGTAATGCAGTTGAGAGGCATTGGCAAAAAAGAAACAGAAGACAGGCTTACCGGCATAATGGAGGAACTCGACATAAAACATATTGAAAAGAGCAGAGGGGATTCCCTCTCAGGCGGTGAGAGGAGGAGGGTGGAAATTGCCAGAGCTTTAGTGATTCAGCCGAAATTTCTTCTCCTCGATGAACCTTTTACGGGAATAGATCCTATAGTCAGAGCGGACATCCAAAGAATTATCCTTAAACTGAGAGATAAGGGGATAGGAGTTCTTATAACTGATCACAATGTCAGAGAGACACTGGAGATCACGGACAGAGCATATATTATGTATGAAGGCAGGATACTGCTCTCTGGAGACGCTCAAACTCTGATTAATGACGAGCAGGCGAAAAAAGTCTATCTCGGCGACAACTTCCGAATGTGAAATGCCGGGAAAAAGCCGAAACTTTCCCCCTTCGGGGCTAAATACTTCTCTTTCAGCAAAATTATTGGTCAGACCCGAGTTAAAACTTACTCTGCATCAAAAGCTTTTCATAGAGCTTCTCCCTCTTACAAACCTTGACTTGATACAGGAAGTGACGGCTAAAGCAGAACAAAACCCATTGTGTGAAATCGAAGAAAGCCCTACTGAAAACGATGGAGACGATACAAAAGACGAAGATGAATTAGAAAAAGAAGAAACGGAGGAAAAAACCGAAGCCTCCATAGAAAATTACGAGAAAAACAGCGATATAGATTTGGAGGAAGTTTTCAACGATTGTGTAAAAACACAATGGGACAGAAACCAGGACGAATTTTCACCGTTTTCTTATCTGTCCAGTCCGAGAAGTCTTAAAGATAATCTAAAACTTCAGTATCATGTAAATTGCGACGATGAGTCGCTTTACACTGCCGGTGAACTTATAATAGATTCTATTGGAGAAAACGGTTATTTGACAATCAATCTTGCCGACCTTTCTATAATCGCCGGAGAGTCACTTGAGAAACTGAAAAAGGCGTTGTCCTTCGTAAAAAAGCTTGATCCGCCGGGAATTGGCGCTTCCTGTCTGGAAGAAAGCCTGGCGATACAACTTGAAAGATCAGGGGAAGCAGGCACTCTCGCTTTCAGAATTGTCAGCGAGGGAGGGCTCGATTTTCTGAAAAACAGCGACTATAAATCAATAGCGAGGCTTTTTAAAACGGGGTTGCAAGAAGTCATCGAAGCCTCGAAAAGGATAAAAAAACTCAACCCGAGACCGGCTTCAGGAAGATGGCAAACAAATGTCCAGCACATAACACCGGATTTTATTCTCAAAGAAGAGCGGGGAGAACTTGTTCTGTCGGCGCTTTGGAGCAACGTTGAAATTCCGTTCGTCAGGTTGACTATATCGAGATCCCAGCACGCAGATGTTGTCAGAAAGATGACGGAAGAAATACTGGCGAAAAAGAGAAAAGAAAGCGATCTCGTAGATTTCGAGAGAAAATACAACGAAGCCCTTTTTTTGAGCAGATTGCCTAAATACATCAAAGACAGAGAAAACTCCATAGAAAAAGTTGCCAGAGCGATAGTCAGCCGCCAGTTTGATTTTCTTAAGGGTACAGGTCCTTTAAAACCTCTCTCTGAAAAGGAAATCGCCGAAGAAACCGGACTTCACCCCTCGACTATTTCAAGAATAGTCCAGAATAAATATATAGAGACTGGTGACGGAATTTTTGCATTAAAACATTTTTTTACCGGTCCTGTCAAAACGGATTCTCAGACAAATTCATCATCCGCTGAAGTTCGGGGAATCATCAAGACATTAGTTGAATCTGAAAAACCCTCCTCGCCTTTCACGGATGACAAATTGGCCGAGATATTGAAATCCCGCGGTTTCAAAATCGCAAGAAGGACAGTTGCAAAATACAGAGCCGTATTGAACATACTGCCTTCGAGCATGAGGAAAAAAATCGAATTTTCGGAGAGTTGAAAATGTTTTGCCTTGTATGTATAATTAGCGCGTGAAAAAAATTATTGTCTCCGGCACCGTGCAGGGAGTGGGTTTCCGCTACTTTGTATCCAGGTATTGCAGGCGCATGAATTACTGCGGCTGGGTCAGAAATCTGTCCGACGGTTCTGTTGAGATAACAGTTGATTTAAAAGGCACAGATACGGGAGAATTTATAGAGATCGTCAAAAGAAATTCTCCGGGAGAAGTTGAAGAAGTGTTGGTCACCGATACTCCCGACGAAAACTGCCGCTCATTTGAGATCCGTTTCTGAACTGCATCTGATAAAATACGCAATGATTGAACTCCTCGCCTTTTAACCCTGCAAATACACCGGTATAAGCAATTTCATTGACATAAATTTCTTTTTAATATAACTTTATGTCTATGGATACATTTAAATGGTTTATAGCGATTGACATAACTCTTATCTCGCTAGCGCTGACAATAGTTATTTTAAGGCTCTTTTTCCTCATAAGGAAAACTGAAAATATACTGGAGGAAGCCAGAAAGACTGTTTACATAGCGAACATAGAACTTCCTAAAATAATAAGAGAGATTGAAGGAACGATAGACGAACTGAAAAGCTTGTCCAATGAAGCCAAAGTTATCGTTCACGGCATAAGCGACACAGTTTCAAGATCTTTGGTCAAGGGGCATCAGCAATCAATTGCCGGATACACTGCTTTTAACCTGCTTCCTCAAGTCGGGAAAATCAGGAATGTCATAGGAGCAGCCGTAGTGGCTTACAAAACGGTGAGCGCAATCAAGAAGTTTTATGGATTTTTAAAAAACAGACGTAAAAGAAGGAGGTAATAATGTCAAGGGATTCAAATTGCTTCGGAGAGATTATGATCGGTTTTCTGGCCGGAGCTTTCGTGGGAGCCGGTGTCGCATTGTTGTTCGCACCATACAGCGGATCGGAGACAAGAGGAAGGATAAAAGGAATGGCGACTGATCTGTCTACTAAAGGAGTGGATTTATACGGCGATGCCAAGGATAAATTTGAGAATTTTAAAGAGGATGTTGCGAAAATAGTGGATGAAAAAATAGCCAAGCTTCATGTAAAACATCAGAAATCAGCTGAATAAGGGAATTCAATCATGCCAGTAAAAGTTGCTGTCAATGGTTTTGGAAGGATAGGCAGGCTGGTCCTGAGAAAAGGGATTTTTCAGGACGGAATTGATTTTGTCGCCATAAACGACATAACGGACCCGAAAACATTGGCTCATCTTCTTAAATACGACAGCGTTCACAAAATTTTTCAGGGAAAAATTGAAGCTTTTGACAACGAAATAAAAGTTAACGGAAAATCCGTGAAAGTTCTGTCTGAAAAAGATCCTTCGAAACTGCCTTGGAAAGATCTCGGTATAGATATTGTGATAGAATCGACCGGAATCTTCACTTCGAGAGACAAAGCGGCCATGCATCTGGATGCCGGTGCGAAGAAAGTTATAATTTCAGCTCCTGCCAAGGGAGAGGTTGACGCGACAATTGTTATGGGAGTCAATCATCTGGGTTACGACAATTCAAAACATCACGTGATATCAAACGCCTCGTGTACGACAAATTGCCTCGCTCCGGTCGCAAAAGTCCTTCACGATAATTTCGGTATAGAGAGCGGATTGATGACAACTATCCATTCCTATACCAACGATCAGAAAATACTCGATCTTCCTCATAAAGATCTGAGAAGGGCGAGAAGCGCTGCATTGTCAATGATCCCGACATCAACCGGAGCCGCAAAGGCGTTAGGACTTGTAATACCGGATCTCGAAGGAAAATTAAACGGAATAGCTATCCGTGTGCCTACTCCGGACGCTTCTCTCGTCGATCTTGTCGTGCGCCTGAAAAAAACTGTGAAAAAGGAAGATGTAAACGATGCTCTGATAAAAGCCGCGGAAGGCGCCATGAAACCTTATCTCCAGGTGTCCGATGAACCCCTGGTTTCTTGCGATTACATAGGGAACGAAGCATCGAGCACAGTGGATCTGCTTTCTACAATGGTTTTGGGGGATTTGGTAAAAGTTCTGTCCTGGTACGACAACGAATTGGGTTACTCGAACACAGTCATCCATCTGATAAAAATGATATCCGGTAAAATGTAACGCAAATGAAACTTGAATTTCTCACTTTGGATGACGTCGATTTTTCCGGAAAAAAGGTTTTGTTGAGAGGGGACTTCAACGTCCCCTTAGACAAAAAAACAGGCGCAATAAGCGACGACACTAGAATCATCGAATCTCTCGAAACTGTGAAAAAACTTCTCGGATCGCGATGCGCTGTCATCGCTTGCAGTCATCTGGGCAGGCCTAAGGGAAAAACTGTCGCGGAGTTCTCCTTGAAGCCTGTAGCCGCGAGATTTTCGGAATTGCTGGGAGAACAAGTCGGTTTTGTCTCAGAATGCGTTGGAAAGATAGTTATTGAAGAGGTGGAGAAACTCTCTCCCGGAAAAATGATAGTGCTTGAAAATCTGAGATTTCACGAAGAAGAGGAGAAAAACGACCCGGGATTTTCAGAGAAACTTGCCGATTTGGCAGATGTTTACGTTAACGACGCTTTTGGAACTGCCCACCGGGCGCATTCCTCTACACAGGGAACGGCCGTTTTGTTCAGGGAAAAAAGCTACGCCGTAGCAGGTTGCCTGATGAAACGCGAGGTCGAATATCTCACCAGAGCCATGAAATACTTTGAAAGACCTGTCGTGGCAATTATCGGTGGGGCGAAAATTACGGGTAAAATAGAACTGATTGAGAATTTTGCCAATTTCGCCGACACTATTCTAATAGGCGGCGGAATGGTCTACACTTTTTTGAAATCAAAAGGCCGCGGGATAGGTAAATCCATATTGGATGAAAACGCAATTGAAACCGCAAAAGAAATAGTGAAAAAAATAGGAAAAGAGGCTCAGGTAAATTTTGTATTGCCTGTGGACAGCGTTATAGTTGATGAGATAAAAGAAGGTGTTTCTACCGAGATATGCGACAACAACGAAATACCTGATAATAAAATAGGAGTGGACATAGGTCCTTTAACCGGAAAAATATTCTCCCGAGCCATAGAAAGCGCGAAAACAATTATTTGGAACGGGCCAATGGGCATATTTGAAATCGGTGAATTTTCAGCCGGAACCAATGAAATTGCCGTAGCCGTAGCTAAAGCCACACAAAACGGAGCCCTTTCGGTAATCGGAGGCGGAGACACAGCATCGGCAGTTAAAAGTTTCGGTATGGAAAGCAAGTATTCACATATTTCCACAGGAGGAGGAGCTTCTCTGGAATTTATGGCGGGACTTCCTATGCCAGCGCTCGAAGCGCTGACGAGAAGAAAACAGTGAAAAAATTCATCTGCGGAAACTGGAAAATGAACGGGAGTTCTGAGGAAACCGCATTGTGGGTTAAATCCGCGATGGATGCTGCCGTTGAATTTAAATCTGTAGACGTGGGCATTTCCCCTCCTTTCGTATATCTTGAAACTGCAGTTAAAATTGCCGGGGATTCAGGCGTCCTGGTTGGAGCTCAAAATTGCTACTGGAAAGAAAGCGGAGCTTTCACGGGAGAGGTTTCACCACGGTTTTTGAAAGATATCGGTTGTGATTTTGTTATACTCGGACACTCCGAGAGAAGGACTATTTTCGGAGAGAAAAGCCCGGAAATATCGAAAAAAATCGCCGCAGCCGCTGAAGAAGGTCTGAAAGTTATTCTCTGTGTCGGCGAAACAGAAAGTGAGAGAGATAAGGGCGAAACGACTGCAACAGTCGAAAAACAGCTCGACGAATCTCTCGCTTCTGTTGCTACGGACGCATTAAAAAATATAGATATAGCGTATGAACCGGTGTGGGCGATAGGAACAGGGAAAGTTGCCACCGGAGAAATCGCACAGGAAGTGCACTTTTTCATTAGAAATTATTTGAGAGGCAGATTCAATGGAGCCTCTTTCAGAATACTTTACGGAGGGAGCGTCAAACCGTCAAATTGGGGTGAACTCAACGAAAAACCGGATATTGACGGCGCACTTGTCGGTGGTGTAAGCTTAATACCTACAGATTTCAGAAAACTTATCCAATTGAGTAAAAAAGGAGAATAATTTTTATGGGTGTAATTATATCACTGCACATAATAGTTTCTATTGTGCTTATAATAATAATATTGATACAGCAATCTCAGGGAGAAGGACTTT
>JAFGSQ010000061.1 GCA_016934535.1 candidate division WOR-3 bacterium | reverse complement strand
TTTTCCGGCATGTTCAAGACAAGTTTTTCAATATACCACCTTTCCGGATCCTTTGCAAATTGAATTTTGAGGCTTTCCGTCAGTGTCAGTGATGCAATACAGCTTTCTTTTACAGTCCTGTAAAGCTTCGCCACTTCGAAAAATCTGATCGCGTTTTCCGGTAAAGCGCCGTATCTGTCTTTAATTTCAGCTTCAATATCAGAAAGCTCGTCAAGGCTCGATCCTGCTATTCTCCTGTAGAGATAGACTCTTTCCTGCGCGTCCTGAACGAATTCGGGAGGAATGTAGTAAGCGAAGTCGGTCAGCACGTCGTGTTCAATTTCTTCCTGTTCGCCCTTTTCGGCCTTGATCTTTTCCACAGCCTCTTCAAGATACTTCATGTATAATTCGTATCCTATGTCAAAATCGTACCCTGACTGCTGACTGCCAAGAAGGTTCCCTGCCCCTCTTATCTTCATGTCGTGCATTGCGAGCTGGTAGCCGGCACCGAGCCTCGCATACGACCTTATAGCCTTCAGTCTTTCTTTTCCGCTGTCAGTTTTAGGTCCTTTTCTCGGTATCATAAAATAACAGTAAGCCCTGACGTCTCCCCTCCCTATTCTGCCCCTAATCTGATGAAGCTGAGCGAGACCAAGAGTGTCCGCCCTGTCAACAATCAGCGTATTGGCGTTTCTTATATCGAGTCCGGATTCTATAATGGTCGTAGATATCAGAACGTCGAATTCGTGATCATAAAACTCGACCATGATTTTTTCTATCTGTCCGCTCGACATCCTTCCGTGACAGCATTTCATGCTCACATCCGGCAATATTCTTCTCAAGTAAGCTTCGACTGCCTGAAGACTGTCTATCCTGTTGTGAAGGAAAAAAACCTGTCCTCCCCTGCTTATCTCGAAATAAACCGCGTCCTTTACAACTTTTTCAGAAAAAGGTATGACAGATGTTTCGATGGGAAATCTGCCCGGAGGAGCAGTCCTTATCTGACTGACGTCCATGAGATTCCAAAGGGACATGTGCAGAGTTCTCGGAATAGGAGTTGCGCTCATCATGAGCGTGTTGACGTTTTTTTTGAGCTTTCTCAGTTTTTCTTTCTGTTTGACTCCGAACTTGTGCTCCTCGTCAATTATAAGCAGGCCAAGGTTTCTGAATTTGATGTCTTGAGAAAGTAATCTGTGTGTTCCGATTACAACATCTGTTTTGCCGGAAGAGATGTTTTCAATTGTTTTTTTCGCCCCTTCTCGGCTGACAAACCTGCTGAGCATTTCAATTTTCATCGGGTAATCAGCAAGCCTCCTCTTGAAAACATCGAAATGCTGACGGCAAAGGACTGTAGTCGGTACGAGGACTGCGGTCTGATATCCGCTGTTGGCGGCTTTCATCGAAGCTCTTACAGCGACTTCGGTTTTGCCGAATCCGACTTCTCCGCAGATCAGTCTGTCCATCGGTTTCGGGACTATCAGATCCGAATAAACATCTTCTATGGCTTTGAGCTGATCCGGGGTTTCTTCAAATTCAAAGCTCGAAGACAGAGACCTCGCTAATTCATCGTCTATCTCTATGGCAGGCGCTGTGGCCGCTTTTCTGAGAGCGTAATGCTGAGCCAGTTCAATAGTCATGTCCCAAATGATTTTTTTTGCTTTCTGTTTTTTTTGAAGCCATTTGAGCGAGCCGAGACTGCTAAGTTGGGGCACAGCTGAATCCTTTGGCCCTATATATCTTGTCAGGAGGTGGAGCTTGTGAACGGGCAGATATAAAATAGCTTCGTCCGCGTATTCGAGCATCAAGTATTCCGTCTTTTGCCCGCCGTGATCAATCACTTTGACGCCTTTGTATCTGCCGACCCCGGACTGCTCGTGTACTACGTATGTTCCGACAGGAAGGAATTCTATCTCATCTCTTACAAAATAATGCTCTCTTTCTTTTTGAGTTATCAGTCTCGGTTCAATTCCGAAAAGCTCCTTTTCAGTGATAAAAATCTGTTTCGCGCATTCGAGCAAAAAACCCGAACTCAGCGGTTTTCCCACAAAATCTGCGTCGGGGAAATATTTGCCAAGTTTTTTTGACAGGGACTGGGATTTGACGAAAAATCTGACCGTGTAATTTTTGAAATCCCCGGCAATCCCTTCTTTATCCATGTCTTCAAAACTGAAATCGACAGGAGTTGTCACACCGTCACCCCAGTTGATTTTCCTTGCGCCGGTTATTTCCGCTGATTCCGAGAATAATAAACCATTGTGAAAAACGCTTTCAAGCTGTACGTCGTCATTTCTCAGCTCTTTGGCAATGGCTTCACAGCCCAAAGCGAAAGGATCCGGAAATTCAGGGAATTTATTTCGAAACTCGGCTGTTTCTTCGTCGTCTAAAAGTATTTCCCTGGCTGGAATTATGTTGTAAGTCGTTATCTTTCTGACGCTCCGCTGGTTAGATGGATCGTAAACACGCAAATCGTCTATCTTGTCGCCGAAAAGTTCGATCCTCGCCGGATATTCCTCTCCCTGAGAAAAAACGTCTATAATTCCGCCTCTCATAGAAAATTCCCCCGGATTTATTGCGTTTGTTTCAGCGTTGTATCCGGCATTTGTAAGCAGCAGAGCCGTTTTTTCAGTGTCAATACCAGATCCAAGTTCAATTTTCAAAGAGAACGATTCAAGCCTTTTCGGAGAAGGGACTTTCTCGGTCAGAGAATCTGTTCCGGCAATATAAATACCGTTTTTTCCCCTTCCGGCGCTCAGCAGAAAATCCATCCTTCTCCTCACTATGTCCGGTGAAGGTGAAAACTCACCCGGTAAAGCTTTGTCCCACCTGGGTAAAGTCTTAGGCAAAACGCCTGACATGACAAAAATGTCTGAAGATATTTTTTCGATCTCTTTTTCGTCGTCGAGAAAAGCAAAAATGCTTTTTTTGTGATAAAAGTGAAGACTGCATAGAACGAGCGCGAGCTCCGAAGCGCTCAACCTGTTCACAGACAGAGGACAGTCTTTTTCGATTTTCTCGGCGACTGATATGAGAATGTTTTCTTTTATCGTCATTTTTTCAGGATTTATATTGAATTAGAACTTTAATTTTAGACCCGGATAAAAGTCAACTCATTATTTTAAGGAGACTCATTGGACTAATTGAGGACAGAAATACCAGAGCGGCGCTTTTCAAAGAAAAACGCCGCTTTGTACCGCCTTCACCCTTTCACCCGTTAAGCTTGAAATTCACCGGAAAAACGAGCTTTACCCTCACTGGTCTGCCGGCGCTCTCTGCCGGTTTGAAAACGCACTTCAGCCCGGCGTCAACTGCGCTCTGATCGAACAGAGGATTGGTCGAATTTATAACTTCGGCTTTCGTAACGGTTCCGTCGATATCTACGTAAAGCATCAAAACGACTGTTCCCTCAAGCCCCCCGTTCAGAGCCGCTGAAGGATAGGCCGGTTCCTGAAGTTTTACAGGTCTCGGTGGTATCTCGTACGACATCACGTACTCTGACCCTGTATCCGACGTGTCTTCAGGTATAAGCGAAACCGTGTCTATAAGAAAAACGGAATCCGTTATGTTTCCGAGAAGGGTGTCGCCTTTATCCGAGATGATTATCTCACCCCCGTCCTGCTTGGGAATCTCTATGACATTCTGGTTTTCGATAATTCTGACCACGTCTTCGACCGTCCTGAAATCGATCCCCACATTTATGTTGGCTTGTATTGTTTCCCTTTCTCTCGAATCCAGAGGTTTGTAAACGGGAATTTCCGGTTCAGGGATGGTCATAAAAGCGACTACATGCAAAAGCAAGGCCATGGCGATGCCGATTCTCATCGGTCCTTTAGTGTCGAATGTTCTTCTTTTCATCTCTCACCTCCGTGTTTCACATAGTTTACTTGTAGCAGAAATGTTTTATTCCGGACCTTTTATAATTTTTGAACTTAACCTCTATTTAATGATTTTTTAATACCCGATCGTGTATAATCTTTAAAAAACGAAAGGAGAAGAAAATGAAAACAGCACTAGTAATTTTTCTGACGGTTCTTGCCGGCTCGGCATTCGCAATGTCAAGCTGGGGACCCAACGCAGTAGAAAGAACGGCCAATTCAGTCGAATCTCAGGACGACATGGATCCGGCCGATTTTGAGAATTGTAATTCCGGACCCGCTTTTTTCCCTCCGGAACAGCCGGCAGAAAGGGAAGGATCTCCCGGTTCGTACGCTCCTCTTTGGGGAAATGACATCCTCGTTTCAGACCAATGGAATTTAACATCTCAATCCGTGATTTCAATGGACTACGACATGAACAACAACATATATGTCGCCTCAATTGACAAACATGCTGATCACGACAGCTTAAAAATCTACAAATCCACGGACAACGGCCTTACTTGGAGCCTCGTTTACAATCTCTTTAACAATAGTTACAGCATGGAATTCGACGATTTCGATATTAGGGTGAACCACGCGGTAACCGACCCAGATATATACATCATTTTATGCGACACAAACAAAACTTTGGCTGAAAAACAGCTCTGGTTCATGATTTACCACCAGACTACCGGTATTTTGGACGCGACTCAATTCAACCCCGCAACGGCCGCCTATCAGAACGTCGTCGACATGTCTTTCGACATCAACAGCGCCGCATCTCCTTACATCTGGTGCGGTATGAGCCGACAGACCGACGCCACTAATTACGCATGGAGCTATACATGGTCTTCCGACGGAGGCGCCAACTGGACTTCGGGAAACCATTCAACAACTTCGATAGCGAGAGACGCCTACGTGGCTATTGCCGACGACTATCTCTACACTATTACAGTTTACAACAACACTACCGGCAACGGAAGAATCAGGATGTACAGAAGAAACCTGGTAAGCGGCGGGGATTGGTTTTACGCGGCTGAAAACGTTCTCGCAACAAGAAATTACATCAGCGTGGCTTCCTACAGGACGACATATCCAGCCAATCATGTCATGGTATTCTGGCAGGAGGGGACTGGAACTTCCGCAAGAGTCAAATACTCTTCCAGCACAGACGGTTGGCAGAATTCTGTTTTGAGCCAGACCTGGGAGATGACGGGAGATTTTCAAGCAGTGAGACCTTATGTCAGGGCTGGCTGGTTGGGAGGAGTTTCCACCGAAATGTGCGGTATGGCGACTTTAGTCGGAACTTATGATTCGCTAGTTGTCGCATATTACACGGGAACAGGCTGGGGAAGCAGAGTCGTCCCCAACGATCACGACGCTACGGGGGAGATAACCCCTCAGGGCACAGTAATTAGTTCTGGAAGAGCTATAGTTTACAGGGGATTTGGTTCAGACAACATCTGGTTTGACTGTTTCGCCAACCCCAACTCCGTCGAAGAGACTCCTTCTGTCACTTACTTTGACGCCTTGAACATCCAGGGAGGAGAAGGGAACATTCTCGTGAGTTTTTCACTTTCCGCGCCTGCAAATGTCGACATCTCGGTTTTTGACATTTTGGGAAGAAAATCCGGCTCTATTTTCTCCGGCTCTCTTTCAAGCGGCGATCACTCTTTCTTGTGGGAAACTCCGTCTTCGGGCAGGTATTTCGTCACAGCGACTACGAGGGAAGGTTCTCAGACAAAAAGCGTAATGATTTTTTAAGAACTTTATTAAATAAAAAGTTAAAAAAAGGAGGGCTTGTTGCCCTCCTTTTTTTTATCTGCTTTTTCCTTGACGTTTTGTCATTTGAGGCTGAAAATTGACTACCTAAACGGGAGGTGGAAGATGAAGAGGTGCTTTTCATTCGCGGTTTTATTGTTTGTTTTCGTTGAATGCTGCTGTCTCAATTATTACGCGGAACACATTATTCAAAGCGGATTGGGCTGGCCCTGGTTCGTCTGGGCGTGCGACATCGACTCAGACGGAGACATAGATATAGCGGGTACTGACAGAATCGGCAACAGCCTGGACTGGTACGAAAACGGCGGCAATCAGTATTTCACAAGACACAACATATCGTCTTCGGCGACGGGAGTAATGAAACTCGAGATCTGCGACCTCGACTGCGACGGAGACAGCGACATTGTCTGCGCAGTAGACGAGGCTGCTCTGGTTCTCTGGTATGAAAACGACGGCAGTCAGAATTTTACACCCAACGTAGTGTCGAATTGGTCAGGCGTCACTTATGTTCGAGCTGTCGATCTGGACATTGACGGAGACATCGACATACTCGCCGCAGCATGCGAAAACGCGGACAGGTTCGGCTGGTTCGAGAACGACGGCTCAATGAACTTCACTGATCACACGGTTAAATATCCGTGGGACAACGCGAACAGCATTGCCTCGGGCGACCTCGACGGCGACGGAGACAATGACCTTTTCGGAACCGCAAGCATTGCGGGTGACCTTTCATGGTTCGAAAACGACGGATCTATGAATTTTACCGAGCATCAGATCGAAACTTCATGGGGCAGACCAAACCATGTCGAGGTGATCGACATGGACGGAGACGGCGATTCCGATCTCGTCGCTTCATCCTGTATCATAGGCCAGGTCGCATGGTATGAAAATGACGGCTCGACGAATCTGACCAAACATCTGATCGACAGCGCCGGCAACTCTCCGCATACGGTAGTTCCCGTGGATTTCGACGGCGACGGGGACATCGATGTCATCGGAGCAGATCTTATAGCGGACAAAATAACGTACTGGGAAAACACGGGACAGATTATTTTTACAGGTCACACAGTCGCCCGGAATGTCAACGGTTCATCCGACGTGTTTGTTTCGGACGTAGACCAGGACGGTGATCTCGACATAGTGTCCTCGATCAGGGATGCTTTTTACGTAGCCTGGTACGAAACTGTCACTACATTCCTTTTTGCCGATTTCATGGCCGAACCTCAAACAGGTCACGAGCCATTGACGGTTCATTTCACCGACTCGTCATTTTCAAGTCCTGCGGCAAACGACTGGTCATGGGATTTCGAAAGCGACGGAACATTTGATTCGCACGATCAGAATCCCGTCCACGTTTACGGCGATTCCGGAGACTATACAGTTACCCTCGTAGTGTCGAACGATTCGCTGACCGACACGATAATCAAACAAAAATGCGTGAGAGTTTTCAACGGTGAAAGTGCGCTCGGATTCGACGGGGCATCAAGCAGAGCGGTCTGCCAGAGTTCTCCGAATCTTGACCTGACGGATTCTCTGTCCATCGAGGCATGGATATATCCTCATGGATGGGGGGAAAACTCTATGCTCGGTTTCGGCAGAATAATAGACAAAGTGAACTTGTCTTTCTATCTTGTCAAGAGCGGAGCAAGTTACAACGACCACTGCCTGGCGGTAAAAATCGTCCATTCGGACAACTCGACCAGCTATTCATTCACTCCGGACAGTTCGATCATACTTGACACATGGCAGCACATAGCTTTTACTTACCTGGCATCCTCGAGCGAACTCAAGATATACATCAACGGCGTCGAACAGCCCCTCACATATTTGACCTCTCCGTCAGGAAGCGTTAAAGATCACTCAAGCTACAACCTCTACGTGGGAAACAACAACGGTTTAAATTTCACTTTCAACGGAGTGATAGACGATCTGAGAATTTGGAATTCCTGCCTCACTCAGCAGACCATACAAAGCAATCTTTCTCATCCGCTTTCCGGTTCCGAATCCGGCCTTGTCGCTTACTGGAACATGAACGAAGCAAACGGAGACACACTTTTTGACGGAACCGCCAACATGATAAACTGCAGAATTTTTAACTGTGAGTGGGTTCAGGGGACGCCTTTTTACTCGACACACGTCGAAGAGATCAACGCCGACCATGTCAAAACAGTTTCTTTTCAGCTAAGCGCATCAGTTTCGGCATCTTTAGTCGAAATCCGGCTAGAAATCTTTAAAGACTCGCCTTTAGTTCTCGAAATCTACGATCTGGTCGGAAGAAAAATTAAAATTCTCGCTGACAAAGAAATATCGGCGGGTCAACATGAGTTTTTCTGGAATACATCTGAAGAACCCGCGGGGCAGTATTTCCTGTTGCTCAGAACGGGTAATTTCTCAAAAACCTGTAAAATAACTCTCGTGAGGTAGATGTGTTTTTGAGACGGATTTTTATAAAAAACCGGTACAAAAAACGTAGCTAGAAAGGAGCCGCCTTAAATAAAGCGGCAATCATCCCCCTCCGAGCATGTAGACAATCGTGACGTTGTCTCCTTCTTTGAGGGCAAGAATGTCATAGTCGGTCTTTTTGACGAATGAGCCGTTGACTTTCACTGCGGCTATCGGATGTATCGGAGCCACCTGCCGTAAAAGATACGAAACCGTCGGGTTTTTTATATCTGTCGAAAAATCTTTCTTATTCAGTTTTATCTTCATTTTCATGTATTTTTTTTAAAAGTATTTCAACGGCCTGATTTGCTTCCATGCCGGCGACAATGGATACTTTTGGCGCCAGCGCGGGGTTTTCGTCAGACACTTCGGTTTCACCGTCTCCGCAGACCCAGAGATTTCCATATCTCCTCGTCTTTATCCTGTTGTTGCTCCCGAAACCCGCGATCCCTGAACCTGAAACAACTCGCATTTCGGGTTTTTTCCCCATCAATGCCTGGATCAGCCAAGCTTTTTCTTCCGCCTTGTCGAGAGCTTCCACTACCAAGTCGGAATCCCTGAAGATTTCAGCGCAGTTTGAGGGTGTCAATTTCGTGAAAATTGTTTTGACCCTTACTGTCGGATCTATTGATTCAATATTTTCTTTGAGGGCTTCGACTTTCTTTCTTCCGAGCTGATTCAGAAAATAATACTGCCGATTGAGATTTGACCTTTCCACAGTATCGTAATCTACAAGTATCAGTCCCCCTATTCCGGTCCTCGCCAGGATGACAGCGCAGTTTGAACCTAACCCTCCGCACCCTGCGATCCCTACATTACAGTTCTTAAGACGCGTTTTTATTTGGTCAAACTTCAAACAGATTCACTCGCAGAAAAAATTATCCGTAATAACATACGTACGAAGTCGCTTCCTCCGCTTTGACTTTGAATTTGGTTTCAGCAGGAACATCAAAACTCTGTCCCTTGGAATATTTTCTTGACGGGTGTCCATTGTAAGTCACTTCGAGGCATCCGTGCGTGATCTCCATCAATTCCTTGACGCCTGTTCCGAACTCGAACTCTCCGGGCATGATGACGCCCACGGTGAACTTTTTCTTTACGCCATCGGGAGCGAGGCTTTTTACCTTGCCGTCGAAATATTCGTTTATATTTATCATTTCTTCTCCATCGGATTAAAGGTGCTTTTTAACAACTTCGATTACTTCGGGAAGATCCATTCCGATTTTTCTGAGGTGTTCTATCGTAGGCACCCCTTCTTTTGTCCAGCCTCTTCTCTGGTAAACCGCGTCAGTCAGCTTTTTGTACTGGTCTTCCCTGAATTTTCTCAGTTCTTTCACCTTTTCCCGGGTGTTCATTTTTTCAGGGTCGAGGCCGATTTTTTCTTTGAGCTGTTTGTCGTAGCGTTCATTCCTCGATTCGTATTCCTCTTCCGTCACGGGTCCAACCGATCTGTATGGAATCGCGTCGTTCGTTCTTTTTCCTTTGCCAAGTCTTATGTTGAAAACCCTCTGGAAGTTGTAAACTCTCTCGGACTGTAGTATGAGCTCCTCTTTGTCTATGTTCCTCCCTGTTATCGCGTTGAAGATGTCGACGTAGTTCTGGACATGTTCCGGGACTTTAGCAGGTTCGCTGGTCCTGGCGTTGTCCTCGGGCGTCACGTCGTTCCAGGGCAGTTTGCAAAGCCCCTGAATTCCGAACCAGGTTCTGAACATCGGAAAATAGTGCAGGGCTTCGGCTTTGTCTTCGAACGTCGGTATGAGGTTTTGGACCATGTCCATGAAAATGAGCCACGCTTCGTCGTGCTGGGGACCCTTGTTGGTCAGACCGTATCCACCCTGCATCGCCAGGGATTCTTTGGTGACGTATTCGGAGTATTCGAGTCCTTTGGCTTCCATACCGAAATCGTCCATGAGTTTTCTGTCCGCTCCGAATTCTTTTTCGAAATAATCCTTCATCTGCCTGATGCCTTTTCCCGCTATCAGCCCGAATCCCTCGCCTCGCGAAATCCTGTGAAGAAGTTCGAGGGCGGATCCGGCGTTCCCCCAGGAAAAATCGAGCCCGCCGGTTTTTACGGCGTCCAAAATCCCTTTTTCCCAGCATTCCATTATGAAAGCAGTCATTGTCCCGAATGAAATAGTGTCCAGTCCGTAAGAATCGCAGTAAAAATTTATCTCCAAAACGTCCCTCATGTCGAAAACGCCGATGTTCGAGCCGCAGCCCGCCACGGTCTCGTATTCCGGTCCGTCGACGAGTACTTTGTTTCCCTTGTAAGGTCCGGTGGTCAATTCAAAATTTTCTACGACTTTTGCGCAAGCCATTGTACAACCGTACCAGCAGCCGTCAGGTTTGCCCTTTGAAAGAAATTTCTCATAAAGCTTGTCGGACGCCAGATTTTTTGCCATTTCGTGACTGCCGAACTTGTAGTTCATCGTGGGCAGAAGGTCGTAGTCGTTCATTATCTCGGCAAGATGAGCGGTTCCGACTTTTCTCATGTTGCAATCGAGTTCGTCACGCTGGATTATTTCGTCGTGGAGTTTCAGACCCACTTTTTGGAGTTTTGCTATGTCGGCGGGATCGTTCGATGAGGAAGTAAGGTTCGAGAATCTGACGACGAGCGCTTTAATCTTTTTGTCTCTGAAAACCGTTCCGATTCCGCCCCTGCCGGCCTGTTTGAAGCGGACTCCTTTCCTCCTCTTGTCGTAAAGTGAAAAATTGAGACATCCGATGTACGCATGTTCTGATCCCGTTCCGGCTGTAACCGAACTGACGTGAATTTTATCCTCTTCGTTCTTTGAAAATATTTCCACCAGCTGTTCTCCGAGCACGTGGCTGTCAACCGCTTCCATCGGTGCTTCCATTATTTTCACCGATCCTTCGTCACCGTCTATAAAAACAATCACATCATTTTTCGCTTTACCCTGCAGTTCTATGGCGTCGAATCCGGAAAATTTCAGATACGGTCCGAAATAACCGCCGACGTTGGAATCTATAGGTATTCCAGTCAAAGGTGAAATGGTGACCACTATAGACTTGCCCGAACCCGCATAATTTGTATTACCTCCAATGGGTCCTGCCGCAATGACAACTTCGTTTTCAGGAGAGTTCCATCTGGTTTTTTCATTGACTGCGTCCCAGAGAAGCTTCAGGTCGTATCCTCTTCCTCCCGTGAATTTTTCCTTCATTTGCGAGGAAACCGGTTTGATCTTTATCGTATTGTCGGACACATTGACGTAGAGAGTCCTGTCGTTGTAGCCTCTTCGGACAGGTTTCAAATCGTATTTGATCTCAGCGAGCTGTTTGTGCGAAGCTTTGATTTTTTCGATGTCTCCCCTCATTTATTCCTCCTCGGCAATTTCAATGGCGCCCGACGGGCATTTTTCAGCGCATTTTCCGCAGGCCACGCATTTAAAGGGATTTTCCAAGCCTTCCAGCCACATCATAGCATTTATAGGACAGACAGCGACACAGGCGAGGCATCCGACGCAAAGTTTTTTATTGAGTATTACTACTCCCTGAGAAGTTATAGAAAGAGCCTTGACAGGACACTCGTCGACGCACAAACGGCATTTCTGATTGCAGACGGTTATCTCGAAGCCTTCTTCCTTTTTTGGAGTTATCTTTATCGAAGATTTTCTGTGATCTTTTTCGCCAAAGAATGTCTCCGAGCAGACGTCCATACAAACCATACAACCGATGCATTTATCAGGGTGAGTTTTCAGGTATTTCATGCCTTTTCCCTACCTCCCTTAATTTTTTGACGGGACAATTACATATCGATCAATAATAAATCACAGAAATGAAAAAATCAACTTCGTACTTTTTTTCTCTTTTCCCGATATCCTGAATGGATTTTGATTGATAGATCACAGAGCCATTTGGTAAAAAAAGCGCACACTGCTCCTGTCGCAAATCCCGCCGCGACATCGGAAGGGTAATGAACTCCTGTGTATATCCTCGATATTCCGACTAAAAAAGCCGCCGTAAGAAAAAAAACGGAAAGCCGCCTGAGATAAAACGAAGAAAACAGGGCAAATGCGGCGGCGTTTGCCGAGTGATTGGAAACGAATGAAGAGGAAGATTTAAAACCTGTCACTCCGTCGGTGATCAACCATCCGGCGGTCTTTTTATCGAAATAAAATATACCGGCTATTTCCTGACAGGGTCTTGGTCTGTCAAACAACTCCTTGAAAAATCTTGCTCCCAAAAGGTCCGACAGTCCGACAGCTGCGATCGCGAACAAAAAAAGCACGATTCCCTTTTTCTTGTATTTTCTCAGAAAAAAAAATAAGGTCAGGGCCAGCGGGAAAACCGCTGCTTTTTCGTCAGAGAAAAAAACAAAAAAATAATTCAGAAAAACTGCGTGCAATGTTTTGTTTATTAATTCCAGAACAAATATGTCGGCGCCGAAAGGCAGATAGCTTAGTGTCATAAAGTAATTGTCAGGGACTCATTCAATTATGAAATTACCCGACCACTCAGGTCTCGGCGGTTCGGAATTTTCTAATAGCATTTTTCTCCATTTAGAGTCCGTAAGTCTGTCGTCCATCGGCCACGGGAATTCGTAGTAAGAATATACGCCTCCTCCTGCGAGCTGAGGCCTTCCTTCTTTACCCTGAGTTATTACGAATATCTTGAATATTTTTCCTGTCGCCTCCTGAAGGACTCTGCCGTTCGGATCGGTCGCTATGTCCGTGACGAGTCCAGCCCATTCCCAGTCGGGATTTCCTGCAGGATCGTCCGCGGATTCAAAAACCATCCATTCGAGCCATCCGCCGAAATAATATAGACGGTCGAAGTCTTCCCTGCTCAATTCTTCTCCCCTGAGTTCTTTAAGAGATACCGATGCCATGTACCGGGTTTCCTCTTCAAGGTTTGCAAGCAAGCCTTCAGAAGCTTTCAACTCAACGCCGGTTTTTTCCAGCGCTTTTTCGGTCAATTCGACCAGCTTCAAAAGACTGTAAAAGAATTCAGGATCAGGCTCGACGTGACAGATGTACTTATCGTACGGGATGTCGTCGCCGCATTCTGCCATTACCTGATTCGCGTAAAGCACAGTGTCATGTTTGAGTTCAGTGTAACTCGCCAAAGCGGCGTAGAGATTTCTCAGCGTCCACGATAGTTTTCTCATGTACTTCGGATATGACTCGCCTTTTTCCCTGACGTATGTTTTCAGTACGTAAAGCCAGTAAATGTACACATCGGATTGCCACTTTTCGGGAGTAATTCTTGAGACGAGGGCTTTCAGTTTTTCCATGTTCTCGGAATAATTTTCGATTTCAGTGTCGCCATCGCTTTCGAGAATGCCGTACGCTTCTTCGCTGCCAAAAACAGCGAACAGGTCGAGAGCTTTGGGCAGCATTCTTGTGTTTGAAGGCGTCCCGACTTCGCTGTAGACAAGTTTTTCATATACGTGTGAATCGAATACGTATTTTTGTCCCATAAACCTGAAACCGGGGTCATTTTCTGAATATTCAAACGGCAGGTCTTCGCCCTTGGATATTTTTTTTATCTCAGATAAAAACTCCGTCCCTTTTACCAAGCTTACGAGAGCTGATTTATCGGGGGAATCACCGTATATTTTTCTGAAAACAGATACGGCTTCGACAACGCTGAGATCTTTTGACCTTCCTACAAAATACTCAATGGGCTCCGATATTTCCTGCCATTTTTTCAGATAATCATTCCCGGGTTTTGACATTATGTCGGCAAAGACAATGATTCTTCGGATATCTCCGAGATCGTCCGTTGAAAATGTTATTCTTCCGAACCACATCATCGCCCTGAAATATCTCTCTCTTTCGGGTTTGCCGTCGTAATGCCCCCTCGGCCTGTATTGACTGTAGTCCTCTTCGTAGATATCTTCTCCCTCAGTCATAAGGGTTGAAACATCTATGCCCTGGGCTTCGGAAATCCTTTCTATCTCGTACTGTGCAGCAATCATTACCGCCAGTGGGAGTGCCGAAGGTTTTTCGTCCAGAAGAAAACGTGCTATTTCAAAATACGTCCAGACATCCAGCGCGGCGTCTTCGAACTGCGTGCCTCTTAGCTCGGAATAAACATCCTTCGCTTCGGCGCAGAGGTCCACCGTGAGCATCAGCAATCTCTCCCTCAAAAACTCGTCCTCAAGGCCTCTTATTATTTTATTGAAGATCAAATGGTAGGTGTGCAGCATGGCGTCAGCAGTGACGTAAACAGGAACGGAATCGTATTTAAAACCGTCGTACAGACAATAAAAATCCCTTGAATTTCCTGGAACAATGACAAAACCGTTCTGACAAAGAAACCTGGCCTGACCTTCATTGAGGCCGGCAAATTCCAGATACAAAATCTTTTCGGGATCAACGGGATACCTGAAGTCGGCCCCCTGGTATGAGGCAGGAATTGAATCTTCAATATTGAAGTCGGCGCCGGAAAGTCTGGCCAGAGTAAATATTACAGGTATGGAAAGGATTACTGGAAAACGAAACAGTCTCATCATATTAACCTCCAGCAAAATTTACAAATAGAATATCACGAAAAACTGAAAAACACCAAAAGAGCGGGTAAGTCATTTGACGCGCACTTGTAAAATGCTCGTTGTTTCATTTATTTCCAATGAATCATAAAGGAAAGATCTTTCTCCACAGAAGCAGTCCCTTCTGAAACCGAATCCGTCCCATATCCACACTGCCACGTCTGTTCCGTAGCCCGTTGACCAAATCGTATAATCGCTTTCAATGGCGGCGATCTCGAAAACTTTGTCTTTGTCGGAATCTATCTGCTCGATTTCAGTGAAAGGAACGAACATTGGAGATCCAGCCCACAATAAACTGCCGGTTGTGTCGTTCGGAGACTTCGGACCGAAAACAAAAATACTGCACGAGAGCCCTCTTTCGTCTTTGTTGCCTGAAATCACGGTCTCCATTTCGTGCCAAACGGCAAAAGGCCAGTCTCTGAAAGGGCGTTCTATGAGATAAACTTCGTCCGATAATCCGTCTCCAGTTATGTCAGCGGAAAACGAATCGATAACCCGGTAGTCTTCTCTAATCAAATCTCTGTTTAAAAACTCCGGTTCCGCAACAGTTATTTCCTGAGTCCGGTCATATAATGAATCGTGAATTTCAAGTATTGAAGAGTCTGTAACGGCAAGATAAAGGAAACCGGAAACCAGAGCGAGAACTACAGCGCAAAACATTCATGACTCTGTCATGACTGATCTTGCTGACAGGGTAAAGATTCCGCTGAAATTCATTCCAGCGGGAAAAGCGATAGCATTTTTCCTTCCTGCTTTCATTCTGACAGCATCCCCTGTATTATCATTTCTTCGGCGGCTTCTTCAGAAACGCCTCTCGACATAAGCGTTTCGAGCTGTCTGTTGTCGACGCTTCCTATTGCAGCTTCGTGAGTTACGCGAGCCTTGGGATGTCTGACTTCAACTATCGGCACTGCGTTGGCTACTGCTTGGTCCATGACGATTTCCTTGCAGTCAACATGACCTCTCGAATAAGCTCCCGATGCGATAATTTTATTGAAGACATCGGCTCTCGACCTTCCGCGCAGGGCTATCTTGGTCTTTAAAACTCCTCTCGAATAAGCTCCTTGGAGCAATCCGGTCTCCCTGATTGAAATTTTGTCGTCTTCGGTTCCGTTTATCCTAGCCGACATTTCAAGGACAGAGTTTTCCGAGCATTTGGCCTCGTAGTCTATATCAATGACGCCGACTCTGCCTCTGAGAAGTTCGAATTCCGTCGAGAATTTTGCACCTTCGCCCAGCTCCACAACAGTTTTCGGCACGACCCTCACTCCGCCTTTCTCGCTGTGAACGTGCCTTTCGAAATATCTGAAAACAGAATATTTTCCGAGTTTTATACTGCCATTCATCAGGTGCTGAACGTCTATCGCGTTCGGGAAAACGCAGTGAGCGAGAACGGACATCGAAGCGCGCTCTTTCATCACGGCTTCAACTACTATATTTTGAATTCCCTGTTCAGGCAGCATACCGAAACAGAGATGGACGGGTTTTTCAATAACTATTCCTTCTTCGAGTTCGATGAGGACGTGAAGGCCGTTTTCGATCGTCTGGGTTTCAACCTTGAGGCCTTCAACGCCGTTTTTGCTGACGACTTTATCGTGGCTAATTATGAGATGGGCGATTTTCGGGTCCAGAAGATCGTTAATATCTGAATCGGTTTTCGAAAAAAGTTCTTCTGCATTCTTGTTTTGGGTCATTTGACTCCTCTGTCCGGCATGTTTTTGTGGGAACAGGGTATGCATTTATTCTCAAAGTATTTCGAAATTTTAGACACGGCTCCTTTGTCGACAATCCTTCCGTCACACATCAAAAACGCGTGATCGGAATGTTTCAGTACTTCGAGGCTGTGGGTTATCATTATTACCGTGGTTCCTTTTTCCTTGAGTTTTCGTACTACGTCGAATATTCTACCTAACGATTCCACGTCTATCCCTGAGTCAGGTTCATCCAATATCGCCAGTTTGGGCTTCATCAGGTATATTGATGCGAGTTCGATTTTCTTTCTCTCGCCTCCGCTCAAAGTTTTGTCCACATTTCTTGTAAGGTATTCATCGGGATCCAATCCTACCTCTTTTAGGGCTTTGGCCGATTTTATTCCGGAAATCTTTTCCGACGCGGCTCCGACGAAATCTTTCACTTTCAGTCCTTCGTATCTCGCGGGTTCCTGCCAGGCGAGTGTCATACCGAGTTCAGCTCTTTCGTAAATCCCGAGTTCTTTTAACGATTTTCCCCGAAAAATTATTTCGCCTTCGTAATCCCGATAGCCGGAGAGTCCCATCAGGATTCCGGCTAACGTGGATTTACCAGCGCCGTTAGGTCCGACTACGGCGTGAACGTGACCCTGCCATATCTCGGCATCGAGGTCGTTAATTATTTTTTTCCCGTTTAGAGAAAGCGCGAGATTCCTTATCCTGAGAACGCTTTTCTTCTCCTTATCTCTTTTTATCATTCTCTCGTTCCGAGCTCCCTGTCGAGCATGAACATTCCGTTTTTACTCTCTTTAATCATGTCGAGTTTGTTGAGAATCTCTCCGGCACTCGCTTCTTCTTCAATTTGCTCGGTTACGAACCATTGAAGGAATATCTCCGTCGCGTAGTCGTTTAAGTCTCTCGCTGTTTTGACAAGTCCGTGAATGAGTGAAGTTACGTGTTTTTCGTGTTCGAGAGTTTTTTTAAAAACTTCAAGAGGAGAAGCCCATTCCTTGTCAGGAGCGTCGATTTTCGAAAGTTCAGCTCTTTCGCCTCTTTCGAGTATGTGATCGTATATTTTCATCGCGTGGCCGAGTTCTTCTTTCGCCTGAATTCTCATCCATTTGGCGAAACCTTTCAAATTCCTGTCTTCGAAATAAGCCGACATAGAAAGATAAAGATAAGCCGAATAAAGCTCGGCGTTTACCTGATCGTTTAGCTCTTTTATCATTTTTTGATCCATGTTTTATTTCTCCTTTTACTTGACCGACCACAGTCCGTGGACGTTGCAGTACTCTCTCGCGATAATTTCCTCGCCCTTACAGTTTTCGAACTCAGCTTCGGGGTTCTCACCGGGTTTGAGAAATTTTTTGCACACCTTTTCGCCGCACTGGACTTCTATCCATTCTATGTAATGGGCGTCTTCCATAGGGTGAGTGACGGATCCAACTTTGACTTTGATTTTGTCGCCCGTTTTTTCTATTACTGGCAGGTGTTTTTCACCGGCGCCTTCTTTTGTCAGTTCATCTTTAAGTTTCATCGGTTGTCCGCAGCAGACGAGCGCTTCTGCCCCCGGATGCAGAACTTCGATTATGTTGCCGCATATATCGCATTTGTAGATCTGAAGCTTTTTAGTCATTACATCCTCCTTTATTTAAGACTGCGGGGAAAAGGAGTCTTTTCCCGCGCCGCATATCGGACAAACCCAGCTTTCGGGGATATCTTCAAAAGCCGTTCCCGCCGGAATGTTTGAATCGGGATCTCCGACCTCGGGGTCGTAGATATATCCGCAAACATCGCAGACATACTTTTTCATCTTTTCCTCCTCCGGTTTTGTTTCTTCAGTTTTCTTAACATACGTTGGAGCATTTTTAGGAGACAGCCCTTTTTTTACGTTGTGGTAAAAACTATAGGTCATGGGCTCATCTTCATTGCATACCTGGGCTTCGACAACTTTGCCTATGAAAAGAGTGTGGCTTCCAACGTCGGTCTGGCTTATTATTTCGAGTTCAAAATATCCTGTCGTGTAGTCAAGAACAATAGGGGCTCCAAGTTTGCCTATTTTGTAATTTATACCCTGGAATTTATCTATTTCCCTTCCGCTTTTAAAACCAAAATTTCCAATAAATTTCATGGGCGCGTTCTCGGATAATATAGATAACGCCACTACGCGGCTTTCCTGAATGTACTCGTGGGTGAGATTGTTTTTGTTGATGCTCAGAGCTATTTGAGGAGGATCGGAAGTCACTTGAAAACATGTGTTGACAATTTGACCGTTGAATTTGGAGCCTTTTTTGGAACAGGCTATATAAACTCCGTAACTCAACTTGTAAAAACATTTGGGGTCCAATCTGCCTCCGTTCGTTTTAAATAAAGATACTGCTTTTTGGCACAATTACAATACCAATAACACAAATATTTATTTTTAATCGTTTTTAAATTATAATTCATTCCAACAAAGGAGTTGCGGATGCAAAAAAATTGTCCTAATTGTTTTTTCCCAGTGAATGAGAAAGACGTAAAATGCCCCAATTGCGGATACAAGCTTTTAAAAGACGTCCCCCCTCCACCCGACGACTTTCCTCCCCCTCCTCCGGCAAAAAAGGAACCTGAAAAAATTCCGCCCGTCACCGTCGAAAAAACTCCGGAAAAACAAATTCCGCCCCCTTCTAAGACCGATTACCCGGAGTATGATGAGGAAGAGAAAAAATCCAAACTGCCGAAAATACTTTTGTCAATATTTTTTATTTTAGTCATTCTCGCAATTCTCGCGATAGTTTTTTCCAACAAATTTTTTAAAAAACCACCTCAGATCATAACCGAAGAAATTTTCAGGTCATTGCCCGAAGGTTACTCTTTTATACCCGAGGGTATTTGCAGAATTGGTTCGACAAGGCCTATATTCGACGACGAGAAACCGACATTCAGAGTCAAGATAGACAGTTTTCTTATGAAGACCACGCCCGTGACGAACGCCGAGTTTTACTCATTCGTCAGGGAGACAGGTTACATAACAGATGCCGAAAAAGACACAACAATAGGTTTTTATACAGACACGACCGGTTACCAGCACGACGGAGGAAACTGGCAAAGGCCGAGAGGGCCGGAAGGTCCAGACGCTCCGACTGATATTCCTGATCACCCGGTCACTCAGGTCACATGGTTTGACGCCGCGCGATACTGCAACTGGCTTTCTTCAAAAGAAGGTCTTGACATTCAGTATGACACCGTCACATGGCAGTGCCGGTACACGAACGGCTACAGGCTTCCGACGGAATACGAATTCGAGTATGCGGCACAGGGAGGAACAATAGCCGCTTACCCGTGGGGAGACGAATCACCCGGAATAGAAAAAAGCGAGGCAAAAGCCAACCACGCGGGTTATTCGACGATCGGAGAATACATACAGGACATGGAAAAAGGCGACTTCGCGTCTGTTTTCAGCCACATGGCAAGGGACGGATTCATGCACACCTCTCCGGTAAAAAACTTCGCTCCAAACAATTTCGGACTGTTTGACATGGCCGGCAATATTTGGCAGTGGTGCTCGAATTTCTATTCAGACTACCCTCCTGCGGGAAGCAATTACAATCCGAGAGGACCTGAATCGGGTGAATACAGATCGATGAGAGGAGGCTCCTTCGGACACGACTTCAGGTATCTACGATGCTCGTCAAGGGGCAAGAATATTCCGATGATGGCAATAGAACTCATAGGATTCAGAACGGTACGATCCTTCTGAAAACATGCCTAAGTATTTTTTTTATCTGCTGACAGGATTCATTGCTGTCCTCGTCCTTCTGTCGGCCGGGTACTGGCTTGAGTCCGCTAAGGGCATAAAAATAATCACCGCTGAATACACTCCGATAATAACCGGTTCCCTGTTTTTCATTATCTGGGTCCTGTTCGTTGGTTTGATACTGACCATACTCAAAAGGCGCTCCGACATTTCTAAATTTCTGACTTTCATGACCGTTGAAAAGGTTCAAAGTTTTTTTATAATGGGCAGGCGCTATTTCGGACGCTACAACGACAGGAGCGTCGAAATCTTCTACAGACCCGCAATGAGAAACTCTCCGGCGAGATTGGAAGTCAGGACCCCTGTCTTTATGCCTTCTAAAGCCGTCTTTTACTCTTCGAGATTTCTTTTTCAGAAAACCGGTCTGGAAAACTGCGTGCCCGTTGATTTAGGCGGGAAAAAAATCCGGGTAAAAGCCGACGGCCAGGCCGGAGCCGATCGGCTTCTTTCGCTTTCCACTCTGAGAGGAGCTCTTGAGCTATTCACCGGAATAACACCAAGATTCGGACATTTCATTTTATGGATAGACCGGTCCTCTGTTTTCCTCAAAGTCTCCGGCATGCGCATCAAACTCGACCGCATCGGAGAAACGGTGTCGTGCCTCTGCCGGCTCGATAAAAAAACCTAAAGAACTGAAAAGATTTTTTTTGTCAGATACAGATTTCTGTCTGCATCGGCCGTCACTCCTTCTATCCTGAGGAAATACATCCCGGCAGGAAAATCTGTCAGGGGAATTTCGCACGAACGTCCCGGATTCATGATCACTCGTCTTACGGGGAGGGTTTCCCTTCCCGATATGTCATAGAGGGAAATCAATAACTCGATCTCCGTGTTTCCGGAATAAGAAACGACGATTGTCGAAGAAAAAATAACGTTGCTGACTGACAGGAAAGCTCCGCAAGCGCATTCCCGGTTTTCCTCCACGCCGGTGAATTCAAAAAGAGAATCCGCGTTGAGCAGGATCGGCATCCTCATGTATGCCGGGGAATCCGAAGTTGCCGCAGAGACTTTCAAGGTTCTTGTTATTCCTATCCATTGCATCATCTGGCTGTTGCCTGAAACGCCGGCGGCTCCGGACATGACTTTCCAGCTTCTGTCTGCGGTCATTGAAGAGTCCGCCTGTATTGAATCTGTTATATTATTGTACCTGTAACAGTACACTGGCGGATGCAGGGCGCGGAAATGGTTCGTGCAAACGATGTTGTAAAGAGGCAAGCCGGGATCGTGTGAATACGTTCTGAAGGTGTCTCCGGCCTCGTTGTCGCATTCGATTGCGAGCGCAGGGATTATCTCTCCCGCTTCCGATGTTGCGTGTATTATCGAAGAACCGTAAAAATTATGCGAACCAAATGAGCTCAATACGTCATTTACGTCGCACGTCCCGTCGTTATTGTAATCACATCTCTCGACGGCGTCTCTTGCGGCCAGGAGAGCCGGGTACAGGTTCGTCGGATTGGGATGACTCGGCGTGTTCCCCATGTTTTTGAAAGCCGTGACGCCGCTGTCGTTGACAGCCGAAAGAGCGGCGACGAAACCTGAATAGGCGACAGATAGCCAGGGCTGTTCGTCGTTTTCAGAGGGTATGTGGACTATTACTAAATGGTTTTCTTTCAGAACGGAATTTGACGTCCAGTCCATCATTCTCGTTATCACCAAAGAACCCTGTAAAACCGAGTCCTGGGCAGTCATGGGTCCCCAGCTCGAGAGACTTGAACACTCCAAAGCTTCGACCAGTTCGTCTATTGCGCTCGTCATAAGTATGTCGACCGAATCGACGTCTCTTCCAAGGACCTGCGACCATACGCTGACGCCTGCATCTTCCATTCCCTGTATCATCGCTCCGGTTTCAGCAAGGTATCTGTCGTTGAAATAGCAGTTTTGCTCAAAAAAGGTTCTGACTCCGGTGTACAAGCCAGCATTGTTGTAGAATATACTGCTGAGCACATAATTCTCGAAGACGTTTTTTATTCTCGGGGCCAAAAGGTAGCCGTGAGCGTAGCCTCTCTCCTGATGAGAACCCCACACTTTTAGAACCAGTATGTTTCGGTCAACTCTCACTGTGTCTCCGTTTACGGCCTGCGCATGGATGGCGGCCGTAAAACAAAGGCTTGAAATCAGAACTATCAAAACTTTTTTCATGTATTCTCCGTTCTCGCGCTTGAAAATTAATTTATTAATTGCCTCCACAGTACTGTTAACAACAGAAATATTCCAACAATTGAACGAGCAGTTTTAACGCTCATTCCCCAATAAAAAAATACATCATACCGTTTATTCCGCCCGGTTTATCAGGGCAAAACCAGAAATTGTCACTCAACTGGATTTTGCTGAAACGCACTGCATCAATTCTTGACAAAGCAAGTAAAAAAAGCGAAAGCTCTCCTCTGTCTGCTCCCGAAGTCCTGCAGAGATCGTCTGTGCTCATCGATCCGTCAAGGTTTTCGATCCACACCATTCCCGTAGAATCTAAAAACGGATAGAATTCAGCCCACCTCGACCCGCACCTGTAGGCAAATCCTTCTGTTTTGCCGAACACCGTGTCAAAACGGGAAGGCAGGTCGTTAATCCCTTCAAGTCCGAATCTCCTGTAAGGGTATAGCTTTCCGGTCCAGGCGCCCGTTCTTTCGGCAGTTAAAAATTCTTTCGCGTCGTAGATGGCCCAGGAAATATGAGCGCAAACAGGCATTCCCGCCATGCTCTGTCTCGCCGTGTCAGTGAGCAGAAAAGCGACGTCCTCGCTTATTTCTTTGTTTCCGTGAAGATAAATTATGTCCGCCCACGTCAATATATCAGCGCTTGTGTAAGGGTCGTTTTCAATCCGCCTGTAAAGTGATAGAATTTCATTAAATTCAGAACAATGAAAAAAAACGACACCGAAAGAAACGGCCAGGAGCCAATTCATACTCACTCCCATCATCAAACTCAATCTCTTCTTGCCACCGACTATTATGTTCACGTTCCGCTTTGCGTAAAAAAATGCCTGTACTGTAATTTTACATCATTCCACTCTACCGACAACAGAATTTCTCAATACCTTTCAGGATTAAAAACTGAATTGTCTGAATACAAGGCGCATCCCAGGGCCAGAACTCTGCACATCGGCGGAGGGACTCCCAACATATTGCGCGGAAAGAACGCAGTCGCTTTCATGTCCTTTCTCGAATCTTCCGGACTGAATGATCCGTCGCAGGAATTCGCCGTCGAACTCAATCCGGAACTTGTCGACAACGATTACGCGAGGTTTTTAACCCTTGAAGGCGTAACGAGACTCTCTCTCGGCGTACAAAGCCTGAACGACAGAAAATTACGTTTTCTCGGAAGGATTCACAGCGCCTCGAAAGCTCTTGAAGCCTTCGAGGCTTGCAGGAAGTCCCGCGCCAAATCAGTCTCTGTGGATTTTATATTCGGTGTTCCCGGCGAAGACGAAAAATCCCTGAGAAAGGACCTTGAAAAAGTGCTGTCTCTCTCGCCCGACCACGTCTCAGCTTACGCTCTGACAATTGAAAAAGGATGCCCTCTTTTTGAAGACACGGAAAAAGGCAAAATAAGACCTTTGGACGAAGAAAAATCTCTTTCTCTTTTCAGGCTCGTAGGAAAAATACTGTCAGACAGCGGATACGAGCGGTATGAAACAAGTAATTTCAGAAAAGATTTCAACGCGAGAAGCGTCCACAATTCTCACATCTGGAAAGGAAAGAACTATTTGGGTTTCGGACCCGCTTCTGTGTCGCGTATAGGAAACAGGAGGTGGAAAAACATATCCGACCTTGTTTCCTATTCTAAAGGAAAAATTCTCGCTGAAAGCGAAGAGGTCACCGAACAACAAAGAAGACTCGAAATACTGATGACGGGATTGAGGACAAAAGAAGGTGTCCGCCTCGGTATATTCAAAAATTTCAGCAGAGAAAAAACCGGAAATTTGATTGAGAAAAATTTAATATCAATATCAAAAACAAGGTGCCGTGTGACTGAAGAAGGCGCAGTCCTCGTAGACGAGTTAACCGCGATCCTTTCTTCGATGATCTGAATTCTATCTTTTTTTAAAAAATTTTAATCAAAGAACTAAGAATATTTCTACCAAGAAGGCTGGCTTATTTGCATAAGGCAAATAAACCAGCTACACGAAGTTATAAAATTTGGTAACAAATTTTATATAGAATAGTTTCTTTCTTATCCTTCGCATCCATTAGCGTTCATTCGTGTCAATTCGTGGTTAATTTTTTTCTTTCTTTTTTGCGGTTAGTTTCTTATATTCTTTTTTCACACTACATTATAACCGTGGTGGAAGTTCTTCAGTTCTCTTCTCTACTAAAATCCTTGACTTTAATTTTCAATTACTTATAATTCCTTATTCCAGAGGGGTAGTGGTGCAGTTTGGTTAGCACACTGGCCTGTCAAGCCAGAGGCCGCGGGTTCGAGTCCCGTCTACCCCGCCATCTTACATTAGTTCCCATGTTATATGGATATTTCTTGGCATATAGTTTGAGAAATCTATAATATTTTCCTTCAATTTTAATGCCTGAGCCGAATCCGTACCGAAAAATCCGACGACCGTGTCTCCGAATACAGTATTCCTCGGGATTTCCCATTGACAGACCTTCACCCACTGATCCGGAATCTTCTGTGCGATTTCTTTCCATTTAACTTGAATTATCGCGATCCGGGCATTTTCCGAACTCGACCATTCGTACACATCATCTTTTGTATATCCGTCCGTTTTCATTCTGAAGTTCAACGGTTCTATACTGCCTAAACCGGAAACATCTAAGATTTTGCAGTCACAGTAATATGACGCTATTCCAATGTCGTTGAGTACAATCACTGCACCATCATAATATTTTTCCAAAAAAAGAGCTGGAAATACGTGTTCCAGATATCTGTCGTTCATCGCATAATAAACGTCTCTGGTCATTTTTCTGCCTCTGTCAACCAGAGGAAAAACGATTATCAACATTGATACGCATAAAACGAGCAATTTTACCGGCTGTACAGGTCTTGTCCAGTTCCTTAAAAGAATAAACAGCTTCTTCGATATGATCGGCAATGAAATCAAAAGTCCCAAAGCGATAAGATATGCTTCGTACCGATATATCCAGCCTAATGCGGCAAATTGCAGATGCAAAATAGTAACCAGAATAACCACGGGAAAAAGATAATTGTTCCTTAAACTTTTCTCCTCGGATTCTGAATTCTTTATATAAAAGCTTATAATTATCAGAGCCAAAACAGACAAAAGCGCATGACAGGACCAGAGTTTCCTGATGGCCAAACCTCCGATTGAATCCAAAATTCTTTCAAATGAACTGAACGAAAGAGAGGCTCTTTTTATAAGCACTGAACTTGGAAAAAACTTCCATCCTTTGGCTGTTGAAAAAGCACCGTGTATAAAAGCCGGCATAACACCCGAAGTCCCGACAATCACAGCTGTTTTGTATTTTTTGATAAAAAGCAGGAACAAACAAACCGATAGAACTGCGAAAATTCCCTCATATCTCACAGAAGAAAGCAAAAAAGCGATAAAGGAAATTTTCACGACACCCGATTTTCCGCATTTATCACGTCCGATAAGATCAGACGCAAAATACAAAAATACCGCAGTCAGCAAAATATGTAAAACATGTTCCATGGCGATTAAAGTCAAAGCAGGCAGTGAAATTGAAAACACCAAAAGATTCACCGCAAAAAAAGTGGCGGTCAGATTCATGGTTTTATGCAGAAAATTAAAAGCAAAAATTATAAACAACACTCCGAATGCAATATTGAGAACCAGTGGCAGCCAGATGCTGCTTCCAATAACAAAATATAAAGATGATAACAGCAACGTCCAAAGAGGTGACGAAGAACAAAAAGAATGTGTATTTCCGTTGACACCCCATACTCCGTTGCCGGCAAAATTCCGGGCTAAAGCCATGTGTATGTACGTGTCATCGAGAGGGTAAACAAATGTTCCGGAATTTGATCTAATGCCCGAGACAACGAGAATAATAACTGTAGCTGAATAAACAAATATGCAAAGGAAAAGTGTGTTTATTTTTTTCATTTTTTATTACAAACGGTTTAAACCTAAATTATTCAGTAATTTATTCCAATGCAAGAGATATTTCATGATAATACTCTGTTTATTTTGTATGACAAATGGTGTTTAATTCTTATAATAAAAGAGATTTTATAAAATTCTTTAAAGGGGAATTGTTGTGAAAGGAATAAGATTAATATCGTATGGAACGTTTAAAAAATTGATTGTTCTGTTGACATTGACTTTTTTTGCAAAAGATTTCGTTCTATTTTCTTCTTTTGATTCCGATTGGACTTTTTCCACCAAACACATTTATGCGAATTTAGGTCTTTCCGTGACTTCCGTGTCTTCTGCCGGCGACGTTAACGGAGACGGATACGACGACATTATCGCGGGGGTCCCGTACTTCATGGATGAGGAACCTTTCGAAGGAGCCGCTCTAGTTTTTTACGGATCTGAAAACGGCTTATCATCTTCTCCGGACTGGTTGGCGGAATCCGACCTGGTGGAAGCTAAATTCGGATGGGCTGTGTCCGGAGCCGGCGATGTCAACGGCGACGGTTATTCGGACGTCATTATCGGATCACCGGGATACGGCGACGAACAAAATGACAAGGGAAGGGTTTTTATATATTACGGATCGCCTGAAGGACTCTCTGAAACTCCTGATTGGACATCCGAAATAAATCAACTCGAAGCATTTTTCGGATCTTCGGTTTCATCAGCAGGCGACATCAATAAAGACGGATATTCTGACATCGTAGCAGGTTCTTACAATTTCTCCAACTATCAGGAATATGAGGGCGGGATTTTCGTCTATTACGGATCTTCTTCCGGCCCCTCCAAAAATTATGACTGGTCCTATGAATCCGATCAGGAATGGTCAAACCTCGGATGGTCTGTTTCCAGTGCCGGGGACGTAAACGGCGACGGTTTTTCCGACATTATTGCTGGAGCGCCTTATTTCGACTTCGCGGATGAGGAATTCGGCTCCGCGCTGGTTTTTTACGGCACCGGATCAGGGCTCCCCTCGGAGCCCGACTGGACAGCCATGCCCGTTCAGATAGGAACTGAATACGGAACCTCGGTCTCCTCTGCCGGCGACGTCAACGGCGACGGATACGACGAAGTTTTGATCGGGGCGCCGATGTTCAGCGGCGGCGAGGCCTGGCAGGGCGCAGCGTTTTCGTTCAGCGGATCTTCCTCCGGTCTTTCGGACCTGTTGAACTGGTCCTTTGCGTCAGGAATTGAAAATTCCGTTTTCGGATACGATGTTTCGGCCGCCGGAGACATAAACGGCGACGGTTACGGCGACGTCATTGTCGGAGCCCACGGTTATAAAAACGGCGAGAGTATGGAAGGAGCAGTTTATCTTTTCTACGGTTCGCCCACAGGCCTTTCAAATTCTTCTTATTCGTTAATTGAATCCGATGTCGAAAATGCGCTGTTAGGCATTACAGTTTCCTGTGCCGGCGATGTAAACGGCGATGGTTTTGACGACATTGTTGCAGGAGCATCCGGAATTACGCTCGAAGACGACACGCAGGGAGCAATTTTCGTATGGTACGGATCTCCTACAGGTCTTGAAAAATAACAGCGTATTAACTTAATTATTCTACTTTATCGCTTTTGTAGACTTCGGATACTCTGCGACCAGATCGAGAATTTCATCAGGTGTGTCTTTCAGAGAAGGTGTTCTTCTGTAAGCGATTTCGATCAGCGCTCTGTTCGCTTTAGTCGTATATTCGACTGATTGACTATTAATCTCCGCTCAATAAAGACATAACTGTATCAAGGGCTGATGGCGCCGGTGCACTTCCTACAAGCTGGGAAACAATACCCGATTTTCCTCCCTGTTTTTTCAGCGCTCCCATCGCCAGTCCTGCCGCCAGAGGCAGCATTTTTTCAAGTATTTTTGAATCTACCCCCGTAATTTCAGAGGTCTTTTTTGCAAGTTGTTTACTGACTTCTTTGTTTTTAAGCACATGACCGAGGATCCCGTTGCCGTCCGAAATTGCATTGTCTGAATCCAGCGAATTCGCGTCGTTCAGATATTTATCGTGATTCCCGTTGGCGAGCGCACCGAGCAAACTTTCCAGTCCCCCTTTTTGGGACACATTTTTTTTAATACCTTCTGTTAAAGCAGGTAGAAACAATTTTACCACTTCCGCGGTCTGCTGTTCACTGAGCCCGAATTTATCTCCGATTTTATTCAGAGGTGACGCATCGGAATTCAGAATCGATTCAAGCAATCCCATGTTTTTCTCCTTAACATTACAAATATTAAAAAAAATGGTGTGTCATCATGGATATATGACACACCTTGAAGTTAAAACTATTACTTTTTGGGTATCCTGAGAACCTGACCCGGGTATATCTTGTTAACGTCTTTCAGCATGGGTTTGTTTGCCTCGAAGATTGTGTTGTATTTGTTCGGGTCCCCGTATTGTTCCTTGGAGATTTTCGAAAGGGTGTCTCCGGATTTGACAGTATAATATCCCGATTCGGGTTCGGCCTTACCGATGGCGATCTTGTCGTCTATCTGAGCGACGCCCTTTATGTTTCCGAGACACAGAATGGCTTTTTCCCTTTCTTCCTGAGATTTTGCTTTTCCAGAAACGAGGACTTTTTCCTTGTCGACTCCGATCTTGAGATCCTGAATCTCAAATCCGTGCAGTTTCAATTCATTGGCCAAATCTTCGGGTTTCAAAGTCGCCTGTTTTGCGTCTTTGATAAGGTTTTTACCCGCGTCTTTTACAAAATCGAGTAACGCCATTTTTCCTCCTGTCTTAAACTGTTAACATAATTTTATTACGAAAAGGGAAAAAATCATACCAAAGTTTTGACGATTAAAAAGCAAGCAATTCATAAGTAAATTTATAAACCATTCTTACTTTCCGACAGAGTAAAAATAGACGGCTTCGTGAAGATGGATTGTTTACATTTTTTCCTTCGTGGTTGACATCTCTTCTTGTTTTTTATTCTGTAAAGACTAAATACAATTTCTACCACGACTGCTAATTCACTTATTTGATGCATTACGAAGAAAAACCAAAAATAATTTTTACAACGAAGCGAAGGGTATTACAGCAGCAATACCCTTCTACACGAAAGTTCACTTATTTGCTAAAGACAAATAAGTGCCCTACACGAAGTAATACAAATTTTATTAAGAATAATCTATTTGTTTTTTTTCTTCACCTTCGTGAAGGGATAAAGTAAGGCTTTATCCCGCTTCGTGGTTTAAATTTCCTCTTTCTTAAATTTTATTAGCAAAAAACATAACCACTGATAACAAAAAAAGGCGGATTTATTCCCGCCTTTGTTATTATCAATGAATCAATTATCTAAAAAAGAACAATAGGCTTTGAGAGATTCCGATCCCCTGCCCTTACGCTGACGAAATACCTGCCCGAACTCATCTCCGCTGCGTTCAGGACATAAGAATGACTTCCCTCAGAAACCTTCCCGAAATCTTCCGTCAGGACATTTCTGCCGAGAACATCGTACATTTTCAACGTCACTGACTGCGGCGTCTCAAGAGTAAAACTGACCCTTACAATATTATTCTGTCCTGTGATATTCCAATCCAGAAAGACTTCAGAAGGGATTTCTTCAACGGCGACATTGTCATTCGAGTCAAACCAAACATTGTCTGATCCGTATTGACGATATACTACAGCCCTTCCGCCTAAGGTGACAGTAGCTTGAGACGTGACTTCACCGGTCACCTTGTATTCGTTTACTGTTATTCTGCCGGTCCAGTTCCCGTCAACATTGTAAGCGACAACTAAAGAATCGAAAACACCCGGAATGGCTGCCACAGCGCAAAATTCGCTGCATACACCCGTCTGCCAACCCGATCTGACGTAAGGATGAACAGACTCGGCATCACCCGTCATCGGCCATAGTTGAGACAAAGTCCAAGTCTGACCGGCGTCATTGCTGAAGGATTCTTTTATTATTTCCCCCGAAACTGCAATCTCCTCATAGAGCACTTCTACCCTGTTCGCACGATATGCTATTCTCGTGCTCGCAACGCAGGGACGTGTTCTTCCCTGAAGGTTTTGATCAGAGACCCATATATAATCTCCTCCACCGCCAATATCAGTGATACAGCACCTTATGGCATTGCTGTCTGATGTGTTCGTGTAAACGCACACCTCATAAACATAATCAGTCCCAAAAGAAATGTATGGATCCCTTCCGCCCCTGTTCGTGCTGTGGCTGAAAACATTCCATGTCACTCCGGCGTCGGAAGAGCGGATTGAAGCCCAACCGTAATTTGACGCCGTCACGCGGCTATATGAGCACCAGATATCGGGTATCGCTTCGTCGGTGATGTCAATCGAAAGTTCGAGAGGTTTTTCAAATATCGTTACTGTGTCCGGAAACTCTTTCCAGTTACTAGTCATTGATGGTTGATCAATAGTGCAGAACCAAAGCGATCTCTTGTTTGTTACTGAAAAAGAATCTATCATGAAAAAATAAATGTCAGGATCACTTCCTGTGTGATTCACTCTCATTTCCACGTCAAATATCTTATAGGGAACTAAAGGAGTAAACTGAACTATCCTATTCCACGTTACTCCCTGATCAGCGGATTTATATATTTTTAAAGTGTCATATTGGCTGTTTTTCGAAATCAGGACGACATACAGGAAACCGTCATTATCGTAGTCCAATGAAATTATTGAATTTTCCATGCAACATTCATTCGATATCAGCCTGTCCGTCCCCCATTCTCCGTTGTAACCGGAAGGTGTTTCTGGCCTGCTCTGCAAATCGGGAAGATAAGGATAGACTTCGTTGCTTGTATTAGGCAGAAGTTCCAGGGGGTCCTGGTCTTCTATTATGCTTACAATTTTCGCGCTCTGATAATCGCGTATAGATGAATAAGCGTTGACTGCCGTTGCCAACATCAGTATTAAAACTAAAATTGCCTTCACCATCTCTCCTTTGTTGAGTTTGAACATTTCAATACCTTTTAGGCGTTAAAAAAACATTAAATCATTTTATTTAAAATCGCTGAATGATATTGGATATATAAAATGCCCTGATCAATTGACACGGATTTTATTTCAATTCAAAACAAGTTATAATCGAGCAAAGAGGAAAAATGTCTTTTAAAACAAAATTTAGAATAACTCCCAAAATGAATAAAAATCTCACGGAAATTGAACGTGTGAGCGGTTTTCTTGACGCCATAAAACTTAAAGAGGACTGGATATCCGACATACAGAAAAATGCTCTTGTAACTGAAGCCCATCATTCCACTCACATCGAAGGGACCGGCCTCGACTTCAATCAGGCGAAAAATATTCTGGCCGGCCACAAAGTTTTGGGCGTTGACCCAAATGACAGGCGCGAACTGTTAAATTACAAAAAAGCAATGTTTTTTATATCCAAATATTTGGGCAAGAACGATCCGATTACTGAAGAGATTATATGCAAACTTCACGAAATATTGGTAAAAGGCGTCAGGAATGACAAATCAGATCCGGGTAATTACAGAAAAATACAAAATTATCTCATTAACTCAATGACCAAAAATATTGTCTACACTCCTCCCCCTCCCTCAAAAGTCCCGGCCCTGATGAAAGAGCTCGTCAAATGGCTCAACAAGCCGGGAGAAATGTCGCCGGTTCTCGCCGCCGGTATATCACAATTTCGGCTCGTTCACATTCATCCTTTTATAGACGGCAACGGCAGAGCTGCCCGTCTTCTTTCGACTCTCGTTCTCTACAAAACCGGTTACGATTTCAAAAAGCTTTTCACTCTTTCCGAGTTTTACGACAGAGACAGACCTTCCTATTACAAAGCGATACAATCTGTCAGAAACAGCAGGATGGACATGACCTCCTGGTTGGAGTATTTCGTCAGCGGCCTCAGTTCGCAGATGGCTGAAATCCGGCTGAAGGGAGAAAAAATAATCTCCAGCGAAGAGAAAATGCGAACATACAGAAAAATGGATTTAAACGAAAGGCAGATAAAAGCGTTGAAACAAATACTGATTAACGGAAAAATAACAATCAACGAACACCAGAACAAAAATCTCTGCTCAAGAAGGACCGCCCAGAGGGATTTTGAGATACTCGAAGAAAAAAAGATAGTCAAACCGGTGGCTCAAAGCGCCACGGACCCGACTAAATACTATGAGCTACTGTGACAAACTACTGCGCCGCACTGCGCCATATCACTGTATCATTTTTACGGTAAGATTTTTATACTTTTCTTTTCTTAACCTTCGTGTAGAAAAAATGTTTACATTTTTTCCTTCGTGCAGGTGGGAAGCGATGCTTCCCACCCTTCGTGGTGGATATCTCTTTCTTTCATTTATCGTCTCTTCGTGTAACGATATTTTGAATCTTCGATTCAAAAATCTGATTCGTGGTTAATATTTTTCTGTCTTTTTCGCGTCCATTCGTGTCAATTCGTGGTTATAACTTATTCTTTCCTTTTTTCGCGTTAATTAGTGGTTAATTCTTTTTTTCTTTTTAAACCT
>JAFGSQ010000060.1 GCA_016934535.1 candidate division WOR-3 bacterium | reverse complement strand
TCACATTATGACCTCGAAAATATTCAATCCAAACAGAAGAATCTACAAGAACTCCGGTCATCTTTTTCTCAAACTGTTCAGGTCTATGTCCAGATCAATTTTTCCGTAATATCTTTTTAAATCCTTGATCTTTTCCCTTTGTATTAAGAATTTCAGAGCTGATTTTATCACTTCTGTCTTGGTTCGGCTCCCTGTCAACCTCATCGCTTCCTTTATAAGATCTTCGGGCAAGTCTAAAGTCGTCCTCATTTTTCCTCCTCTTATGCATATTATACATACTGTATTATGCATAATCAATCATTATATTATGCATACTGTTTTTGATTTCATAAACCTTTATAAACAACCTTTATTCATGTTATATTTTTTATATGCGAACTAAAATTGATTTGATAAATACTTTAAAAATCAATAAACCAAACATACAGAAATAAGGAAGATTTCTATGAAAAAAACAACGCTTTTCACCGCAGTTCTGGCATTTAATTTCTGTTTTTTTGCTTTTCAGAGCTGTTCTAAAAAAAGCACTGAAAACGAAGTGATTGACACCGCCTCTACCGGCCCGACCTGGTCGGGAGAACTTCTGGACCCTTATGAAATATTCGAAAAACACTACGAAGCCTTGGGCGGACTCGAAAATATCCGAAGGGAAAAATCAAACTACATAGAAGGAAATATAACGGTAGTCGGAACAGGGCTCGAAGGGACTTTCAAGCAGTGGAACGAATATCCGCTTAAAAGAAAAGAAGAAGTTGACCTCACCATTATCTCGCAGACCTCCGGGGATGACGGACAATTCAGCTGGCAGGTCGACATGAACGGAAAACTTCAAATTCAAAGGGACCCAAACACCGTCCAGGAGAGAAAAATCACCGAACTTTTAGCAGATTACGAACACATGAATAAAAACTCCGATTTTTTCACACTTACATTCCTCGGGGCGGACACCGCAAACGGCGCGTATTGTTACGTTGTAGAATTGAAAAACAGCATAAACGAAGACAGGGAATGGCGCTATTTCGACACTTCAAGTTATTATCTCGTAAAAAAAATCGATTTTAAGCATCCCTACGAGACTCACACCATATTTTCCGATTACAGGGAAATAGACGGAATTTTCTGTTCTTTCCGACAGGAAATTGAAATTATGCCGCTGAAACAGAAACAGATAATAGAAATAACCAGATACGACATAAATCCTTTTATTGAAGATGAAATTTTCATCATGCCAGAAGAAGGCACACCGGATTTCGTTTTCGCAAACGGCAAATTCTCTGAAGACATACCATTTGATTTTGTTGAAGACCACATCTATATCGAAGTGGATATTGAAGGGGAAAAAGGTCTTTGGATTTTAGACTGCGGGGCTTCGGCATCAGTCATAAGCCTTGAATACGCACAAGAACTCGGCCTTGAACTTGAGGGCACACTCACAGGACAGGGTGTCGGTGGCACGGTGGATGTCACCTTTGCCACTCTGCCACCCTTCAGTTTAGAAGGCCTGGAGTTCAAAGAACAGAGGGTCGTCGCGATCGAGATTCAGGATTTTATGAAAAAACTCTCAAGAATGAAGGTCAACGGTATTCTTGGGTATGATTTTCTGTCAAGGTTCGTCACCAAAATAGACTACGCCAACGAAAGGATTTCTTTTTATCTCCCCGAAAGTTTTGAATACAAAGGAGATGGGACAATAATAGATTCGCCTCTTGAAAGCAACATGTTCACAGTGCCGATGAGCGTGGAAGACAAATACCAGGGTATGTGGCGGCTCGACATAGGCGCGACAGGATTGTCGTTTCATCATCACTTCGCCGAAGAAAACGACCTCCTTGATATAAAAGGGATAGAGTCCATCTCTTTCGGAGCAGACGGAGAAATATCCGACAGAAGAGCGCTTTTTGATTTTGTCAGGATAGAGGATTTCGTCGTAGAGGACCTCGTCATATCCATACCGGAAGAGGAGGGCATCGGCGCTTTCGCCGACAAGCGTTACGCCGGAAACCTCGGCAACAGCGTGTTAAAGCATTTTATCCTGTATCTCGACTACCAAAAACAGCAAATCATACTTGAAAAGGGCGATGATTTCAGCAGGGATTTCCCGAGAGACAAAAGCGGTATGGGGTTATGGGACACCGAAGAAGGAGTCGAGGTGTTTTTTATCTCGCCAGGAACCCCCTCCGACAGAGCAGGTCTTGAAAAAGGCGATTTAATTCTATCCATTGACGGTAAAGACATAAATGATTTTGAGACATTGACTGAAATACGTGAAATATTCAGATCCGACGAGGGGACAAAAATCCAGCTGAAACTGAAAAGAGGGGATGAGATTCTCGACATAGAACTCGTCCTCGAAGAGTTGTTTTGATACCATGCAAATTTTTGTGTATTTTATGATAAAGAAAATGTACACCATGAGACCAGAGAAAATAAATTGTCTCCTGCACGAAGCATGGAATCAGTAATGATTAATCTTATTTGCTATTTCAAATAAGAGATCTGAACTAATCACAAAATTTACTGGTTAAATTTTATAAAGAATAGTTTATTTTCATTTTCACGATCTCAACCAAACCATTATGTCTTTGAAGCTGAATTTTTTACCGGTCATCAGGATTCCGATTCTGAATATTTTAGCGGCAATGAAAAACAGGAGGAAAATTGTCAGAACAATCAGACCGTAAGCTATTATGATCTGGTAGAGAGGAGGGGAGGATATCGTCGCCCTGAGAAACATGACCATTGGCGCCGTGAAGGGGAATAGCGAGAAAAAGACGGCAAAGGCGGAATTCGGATTCATTATTATCGCCGACACGCTTATCATCGGAAGTATGAGCAGAAATATGACCGGCATCGCGAGCTGTTGAAGGTTGTTCTCGTCCTCAGAAGCCGCTCCGAGAGCGGCGTAGACAGCCGAATACATCAGGAAACCGAGGATGTAAAAGGATATGAGATAGCCGTAAATGCCGTGCGGCAGAACAGGCACGTTGAGGTTCTGAAATCTGCTCCCTATAATTTTAAGAGAGAAAAAACTCAATGAAAGCCAGAATCCGTATTGAAGAAGGCTTGCCGCGGCCTGGCCTGATATTTTCCCTAACATCAGAGTGAAAGGTTTGACCGAGGAGAGAATTATTTCGACGGTTTTTGTTTTTTTCTCGTTAATGACAGACCTTCCTATGGACTGCCCGTATATCAATATTGTCATGTAAAGAAGCATTGTGAAAGTAATCGCCGTGAAAAAGGATGCCATAAAGTCTTGTTTCACCTTCTCACCCTCTTTGGTCAGCTTTACGGCGCTTATGACCGGCGGCGAAGTCAGAGCGTCAATTTTTGAAGGGTCGATTCCCTCTCCTATCATCCTCTGGGTTATGATGTAATTTCCAAGAACTCCTTCTATGGAAGCGACAACTGTATAGTCAGCCATGTCCTTTGTCACAAATTCGAACGTGTCTTGAGTCAGTATGCTCTCGGGGACTATTATGTAGCCGTATATAACGCCTTTCCCAACCAAAGAGTCGAGGACTTCCCTGCTGTCGTTGTTTTTGACGATGTCGATTCCTGAATTTTTAAGCCTGATCTCCATCGCCGCGGCGAGGTTTTTGTCTTCTGTGACGACATATACAGTCACTTTCTTCGCCTGGGTTCCCTTCATCAAGAGCATGGGGAAAACCGTGATTCCTATCATGAAGACGGGTCCGAGAAGAGTGAAGACGATAAAGCTCTTGTTCATGGCGACTGTCTTGAATTCCTGCTTGAGAACGCAGAAAAATTTTCTCATTTTCCCGCCTTTTTTCCGCCGACGAGGTCAATGAAAATTTTCTGGAGGGACGGCCTTGAGATTTCAAACCTTTTAACCGATATTCTCCCGGCGACCGCTTTGAGAAGATCGTCGGGCGTCTTTCCCTGCGCAATCTCAATCTCAACCCATCTCGGATAGGAAATGATGTCAGCGACGATTCCCGTGCTTTCCAAAAAACTTATATCCCCTTCAAATTCCATCGTCACTGAATTCTTTCCCAAATTTTCCTTAACCTTATCCAGAGGACCTTTGACAACTTCAACGCCTTTGTCTATGAGAAAGATTGAATCGCATATTTTCTCAGCCTGTTCCATGATGTGGGTCGAAAATATTATCGTTTTTCCCTCCTTGGATAAATCCCGAACAGTGTCTTTAATTACCTCGGAGCTGACAGGGTCAAGTCCGGCAAAAGGTTCGTCCAAAAAGAGTATCTCAGGGTCGTGGAGGACAGCGGCTATAAACTGGACTTTTTGGCTCATGCCCTTGGACAGTTCTTCTACCTTTTTTTCTTTCCAATCGGCGAGATCAAACCTTTCGAGCCATTGGTCTATTCTCTTTTCTGTATCCTTGCCTTCTTTGCCTTTGAGGGAAGCAAAATACTTCAAAACAGCAGAGACCTTGAATTTTTTATAGATTCCCCTCTCCTCTGGAAGATAGCCTATTCTGTCAAAATCATTGTTCGAGATTTTTTTTTCGTCAAAAAGAATTTCCCCGGAGTCAGGGGCGATTATGTTCATTATCATCCTTATAGTAGTAGATTTTCCTGCGCCGTTTGGACCTAAAAGGCCCATGAGTTCACCGGGTTTCACCATAAACGAAATACCGTCAACGGCTTTCACGGATTTATAACTCTTGCAGACATCTTTAAGGGTGAGAGTCAAACTTTAAAACCTCTCCTTATGGGGTTTATGCTCTCTTCTCTTTTAAGCAATTGGACTATTCCGCCTCTTCTCAGTTGAGAACGGTAATCTTCTTCGCAATCGGTGAGAATTCTGTTTAGGTAATCAATGTTTTTGTCCATATAAACAGCATACGGATTTGATTTGTCTCCTACGGCATTCAAAAAATGCAGCTCCATAAAATCAAAAACACCTTCGTATTCACCGTATATCTTGCTTTTCATAACGGTTCTGTAGAAAGTTTCAGTGTTTTTGAGAAGGTCTATTTCGCTTGGAAAACCGGGTATCCCGGCTTCGGTGAATTCCCTGAAGAGGAACAGCAATTTTTCGAGATAAAACCTGTCAGCCATCTGCGCGACGAGATCCGCCGTTCCGACTATTTTTCCGAGAATTTTCAAATCGTCTGAAGGAAAAGGAATGTCTTTCAACGGCAGTTCGAGGATAGTAGAAGCTATGATCTGAGAAGCTTTCATTCTGTCAAAATCAGTGTAACCCCTTTCCCCGAGGTAAGAAGACGCAAAGCTGATGCTCCTCTCCTCATGGCCTCTGGAAAACTTCGCCCCAGTGCCTTTGTTTTCTCCATTTTTTTGAATATAACCTATATCGTGAAACAGAGAGGAAATCAGGGCGAGGTTCACTTGTTCGTCCTTGAACTTGAGCCCTGAAGACGCCGCTCCGTCAATCAGCCTCGCCGATGCGAGAAATACTGAGGTTGAGTGTGACAGATCGTGATAGCGCGTAGTGCATTTTCTGTATCCCGGATAGTTTCCATCGAAAAGAGACACAACGTCTTTGAAAGCTTTTTTTACGCCGGTGACGTCGATTTTTTTGTAAGAAACTTTTATGGCTTCAACAGCCCTATCTAACACATCTTCCGGATTTTCGGGGAAAATAAATCTGTAGTCGGTATTCCCTCTCACCTCTTGCATAAATAGTAATTATTACTTTTCATCCCTTTTGTAAAGTTGATTTTACAAAAGGTTCGATGCGAGTTCAGCGAGAGGGGATCTGACCCCCTTTTCGAGTGTGACGTTTGCGTAAATTTCCTGACCCTTCATCTTGTCAATGAGATAAGTCAGGCCGTTGCTCCTGGAGTCGAGATACGGAGTGTCTATCTGATGCGGGTCGCCGGTGAAAACGACTTTTGTCCCTTCACCCGCCCTCGTTATTATAGTCTTGACCTCGTGAGGCGTCAGGTTCTGAGCCTCGTCGATTATGAAATAAAACCTCGAAAGACTCCTTCCCCTTATGAAAGCAAGAGGGATTATGAGCAGTTTTTCGTTGTTCAAAAGTTCTGTTATCTTCGAATACTCTTTAGAATCCGATGAATACTGGTTCTGTATGACCGAAAGGTTGTCCCAAAGGGGCTGCATGTAAGGGTCTATCTTACTCTTGACGTCACCCGGCAGAAATCCTATCTCTTTGTTCGAAAGCGGGATGATAGGCCTGGCCAGAAGAATCTGGCTGTAATACTTTCTGACTTCAAGTGCCGCGGCGAGAGCCATGAGAGTTTTTCCAGTCCCCGCTTTTCCTGAAAGGGTCGCAAGCTGAATGTCCTGATTCGTCAGCGCGTCAAGGGAAAATGTCTGTTCGGCGTTTCTCGGCTGTATGCCGTAGGCGCTTTTTCTCTCCACGAGTCTGAAAGACTTAGAAGAAAAATTATATACACCGAGAATGCTCTTGTGGTCGTTTCTAAGTATGAAATATTCGTTGGGAAGCGGAGAAATTCCAAAACCCGTCTCGGATAGACTCAGTGTTTTCCTTTCGTAAAGGGCGTCAATAGTCTCGTCGGGGACATCTTCAATGAGATTTTTTCCCGTATAAAGCTTATCCAAGTCGAGAATTTTACCGGTGAGGTAATCCTCCGCCCTGACGCCCACTCCTTTCGCTTTTATTCTCAGGTTTATGTCTTTCGTCACGAGCACGACTTTTCCCTGTCCGTGCTTTTTGGACAGGTTGTACGCCACGGATAGAATTCTGTGGTCAGGACTGTCATCCAAAAGGGTCTCCGACAGAAACTTGTCTTTTTTCATGTTCGTCTCTACGCTGACATACCCTCCGCTGTCAAGTTTAACACCCTCCGTAGTCAAGCTGTCCCCGAGAAGCGAATCGAGTTCTCTGGAAAACTCCCTGACGTTGTAGTTTATTATCTCGTTGCCTTTTTTGAATTTGTCTATTTCCTCGAGCACCGTAATCGGTATGACGACGTTGTTGTCCTCAAAAGAATAAATACACCTGAAATCGTACATTATGACGTTCGTGTCGAGTACGTAGATTTTTGCGTCATCTGATAGATTCATCTTCATTCCCCCTTACCCCGCCTGTGAAAAAAGGCGAAAGGGCCGTAAAAAGGCTGTCCGTGGAACTCAGGGATTTTATTGCTCTTTCGTAGAACGAAAACATCGCCTGGTTGTCGATGTCTCTTTTAAAAGCCGCGCTGGGCGCCGGTCTGTCAAGTGTCGCCAATCTTCCATTCTCTTCGAGATATGTTTTGTCTATTATACCCCTGTAATCGTATTCGAGCAACAGCCTCCTGTTTTCCGATGTGTCTCCGAACGCCTCAAGTAAAAGCCCTCCCCTGACCAAAATGTTTTTAAGCTCAGGTATCTCCTCGGTGGTGTAGAAATTGAAAGACGTCTTGCCCCTTTTTTCTAACAATTCGGCGAAAGAGGAATCCGGAAGGGAGATTGTTTCGATATCGTAATCTATTTCGTATATTTGAGCCAAGATGCACCTGATGACAACATCGGAGGGGTATAGAATCCTGCCGTCTTTGGTCTTTACTGCCATTGGATTTTCCCTGCAGTATTCTTCCACGTTTTCTTTCTCTATATCGAGTTCTTTCAAAAATTCTCCGTAGACTTTTTCGAGCTTGAAAGGAATTTTCCCAGAGATTTCGTCCATGTACCATTTAAGGTTCAGAAGGCTTTTATTTATGACGATCACGCCAGTGTCTGCGTTTTCGTCGTAGATCTTTGCCCCGCCGACTATTTGGATAAACCATAGCGTAAAAGTGTCGTTGTCGCCGTGGACGAGAATTATCGAATTATCTTTCGCAGACATCAGAATGTTACGTGCGAAATTTTGTGGCATGTAATTTCCAATTCTGTTCGCGTGGCCGGAAAAACCGTTATAGAGAGCTGTTACAACGCACAAAAAAGAAATTGAAATCGCCAGCGCCTTTTTCATTTCAATTAAACTTCCCAGTGAAAACGCATACATCAAAGCGAAACCAGCAGAAAAAAAATAGTCCCTTGCCCTCGCTTCCTTTGGGATGTGTGAAGGGTCGGGATCGCTCGAGCAGAATTTGAAATTGAACAGAAAAATGAGGACGAAACTCAGGCAGACAATAAAAGAAAGCAGAATCAACATATCTTTTTTGTCCCCGGATTTTATTTTAGTCCAAAGAGAATACATGAATACTACAGCGAAAAATACCATGAAAGCAGAGTTTACAAAGATCCCGAAAACACCTGAAATCCCTTCCCTGACAAAAGGGGTAAACTGCCATGACAGATAATTGAAATAAGAAGCGTTTTGGTAAGCGAAAGCCCTGAAAAATCCCCAGCCAGTCCTCTCTGCCGTGCTCCTTGCGAGAAGGTTTGCGCTGCCGTATTGCTTTCTCGCAGCCACATCAGCAAGATCTTTTAAATCTTGTATCGCCGATTCGTTTAAAACCGGTTTTTCAAGAGCCCTGAAATACAGTATGGCGTAAGAGGACACCCCCGCCAAAAAAAACAGAACGGATAAGCATAGAGCGGCGGCTTTGACTTTTAACCCAAACTTTGAAACCATGAAAGAAACAAACAAAGGCAAAGCGGCGACAAGTGCAGTGGGGTGTATTGAAAATGAGACTCCCAAAACGTAAGCTCCGGCGATGAAATACTTCATCCCTTCTTTTAGCGTTTTCAAAGACAGCCACAGCAAGAAAAACACAGTCAATGTAGAAAGGCTGTAAACCTCTGCTTCCACGGCGCTGTCCCAGACGGAAAAGCTCAACATGCCGCAGACGGAAGCGATCGCGACAAACGCTTTTTTAAGGGCGGAACCGCATCTGAATATTCGGACAAGTGATAAAAAAAGAAACAGCCCCGCAAAGGCGGCGGAAGTCACACTGAGAAAATTCACGCTTCTTGAGACCGATTCTGGGCTTTTGGCAAAAAGGCAAAACACCCTCGCCAAAGTCACATAGACAGGACTGCCGGGCGGATGAGGGACTCCCCAGCAGTATGCCGCCGCGACGTATTCCGGACTGTCCCACCATGAAATAGAAGGAGCTGATGTGACACCGAATACGACAAACAAAAATAAAAAAACCGAAGCTCCGAATACCGATTCTTTAACCGAGCGCATCGTCAGCGCTCTATCTCACCGCCGTGTCGACCAGGGAGGAATCGGCCTGTATTATCGAGTCAAGGACCGCCGAGTTTTGAACATAAAGGTTCAAAACGAATTCGGCGAATTGCGTGTCTCCTGTCTCTTTCAAAACGCCCTGGTCTATCCACTCTTTTACGAAATCGTAATCGACAGAATAAAGACCTGCATTTTCGAGAACCGATTTTGCCGTCTCCCTGTCGTTTTCTCTGAAGGAAAAAAGGCTTTGCAGTATAATGTAATCCTGCAGGGAGTTTTCCCTGAGAATTTCTTCGGAGGCTAAAAAGACTTTCCTGGCCTCTTGGTCTTCTCCGAAATACAAAAGAGTATAAACCTTTTTGGCAGTAAAAAATCCCAGGGAATAGACCGCCCTTTCTCTTTCCGCGGGAAGGTATTCCATTTTCAGCTTATTTTCCATCTCCGAGATAAACCATTCTATGGTGGAGATCGCTTCTTCTTTCATACCAGAAATCTTGTAAGCTTCGACGAGATAGTAGGTGAACTGCATCTCGTTGCCCCTGCTTATCAAATGTCCAATTTTCATGTATAAAAGAGCTTTTCGGGGATCCGACACCTCGCGATTTTCGTATTTTCTTATCTCGTTTGTCCCCATCATGAAAAATCCCGCGGCGTAATTCGAAGCGAGCCTCGCGAATTCATCGTCATAAAGAGTGTTGGGGCTTATCTTTATGTCTTGATATTCAATTTTCGATGTGTCAAGCCGTCCTTTTTCATCCAACATTTCTCCGGCGAATATGCCTCTGAATCGGAATACTTGGTTGTAAAGGCTTTCCGTATAAGGATAGTTGACGCTCTGGTACATCATTTTGTTTTCTTCCGTCTTTTTGTCCGTTACTCTGTAGACGAGTCCTTCGGCGACCATCCAGGGTTCAAGCCTAAGCATGTTTTCCTGGCTGCAGGTCGAAGAAAAATAAACACAATGACTTGCAAAAGGGTCTGTAACAGATCCGGCGAAATCAGCGAACTCCTGCTGGTCCATAAACAAGACGCTGTCAGTGAATTCAACGCCGTTCACGGCGCAGACGATAGACCTCACTGTCATGTCCTTCGGAAGCAGTACTTCAACTGGGCTTATAGCTCCGCCTCGTGACGCGAGTCTTACCGGTATGAATTCTACCGCCATTCCTATTGATATTTCGTTTAAAAGCCAGTCCTCGAAAGAGTCCTCGTTTTGTTGCGCCACTTCGATGGCGTATTCCATCTTCTGCAATTCTCCCATAGAAACCCAAATTCTCTCTTTTTCAGCGTCTCCCTTTATGTATTTTTTGTAAACGTAGTCATTCCAAGGTTCTAAAGCGGGGTTGTCGAACCTGTAGAAGTTGTTGGAATTCAATACAGGAATCCCTTTTTCAGCCCATCCTCTGAAAGCTCTCGAAAATGAAATCGGGAATCCCTGTTCGTGGATTTGTTTTATGTACCAGTTCGTGTTAAGGAGCGAAAAGTTGGCGACTATAACACCGGT